>JAEUKU010000090.1 GCA_016794075.1 Rhodospirillaceae bacterium | reverse complement strand
GCCGATCCAATGAAGCCGGCGCCGCCGGTGACCAGGATCGTCTTGCGGCCCAGCGCGGATCGCAGGACGTGATCGGTCAGTGCGGCTTTCGGTTGCATCGGTGCTGTCGCTTCGTGAACCCCGGGGGGCGAATGCGCATGGTTCTACAGAGCAAAAGACGGCCCGTCTACCTACCGGAACGTTCCCCGGGAGCGGCCGCTCGCGTGCCGCGGCCGCGCCATAAATCCACCCCGTCAGGTTGTGATGCGGCAGGTTATCTCCTTGAACTGACTGGATGGATTGGGTAGTACAGTTCGGGTGCCGGCGGGGCCGGTGCGGCTGGGCGTCCACCGCAATCCAGGCGGCGGATCGCGGTGGCTGCGGCGGGATAACAGATTGATAAACAATAATAGTTTTGACGTCGTGACGGCAGGGGCGGCGGCTCCGTCAGAGGCTCGCGGCCGGGCGCGGCAGCTTGCCGGCGCTGGACGCGTCTTAGTTTCAGACGGCGCTGATGCAGGCGTCCAGGATGCACACGGTGACCGTCGATGAAACTGGCCTGGATCGCCGCCACCGCCGACCCGAATGTCGCCAGCTTTCGCTATCGCTGCCTTGTTCCGGCCTGGGCGCTGCGCGAGGCCGGGCATGAGAGCACCATCTTCGTCGACGATCTGCCGGAGGCCAGGCGCTTCGACGCGCTGATCGCGGTGAAGAGCGCCGGCGACCAGCTTGACGAGGTGGCGCGCCGATTCCGCGCCCAAGGCAAGCCGGTCTTTCTCGACCTCTGCGACAACATCTTCATCCCCGGCTATGCGCAGCGGCGCGGGCCGGAGCTTTCCGCCGATGCCGTGCGCGGGTTGGCGGAGCATGCCGACGGCCTGGTCACGCCCACCACCGCGCTGGAGCGGGTGGCATCCCAGCATATCGGCCAGAACGCGCGCAGCTGGGTGGTGCCTGACGCGGCGCTGACGCCGGACGCCTATCAGGCGATGAGCGCCTGGTTGCCCGCGCGGATCGCGAACGCCGCGCGCCGCGGCGGCATGGAGCGCCTGCTCTCCGGGTCGCGGCGCAGTTCCGCCGGGGGCGAGCGGGATTCGGCCGCGCCGTTCAACGGCTCGGGCGCCGGCAACGACAAGCACGACGGCGATACGTTCGGCGCGGATACCGACTGGCAAGTCGACCATCTGCCGGAGGACACCGCCCGGGTCATCTGGTTTGGCCGGCACGGCAGCTTCCATTCCGAATTCGGCATGGGCCTGCTGCGGCCGGTGCTGGCCGAGCTCGAGCGGGCGCATCGCGACCGGCCGATCGAACTGGTGGTGATCAGCAACAACCGGATGCGGTTCGACGCGCTGACCCACGACGTCCGCATCTTCACCCGCTACGAGGAATGGTCGAACGAACGCGTGTTCTTCGAATTGTCGCGCGCCGATCTGTTCGTAATGCCGAGTGGGGCCGATCCCTTCTCGCTCTGCAAGTCGGCCAACCGCGCGGTGCTGGCGCTCGCCAACGGCGTGCCTGTCGTCGCCTCCTATCTCGAAGCGCTCGAGCCGCTGCGCGATGCCATGGTGCTGGACGACTGGCGCGCCGGCATCTCCGGCTATCTGCTCGATCCCGGCCTGGCGAGCGCGCACCTGGCTTTGGCCCGCCCGGTCCTGGCGGCGGAATACAGCATCGAGGCGATCGCCCGGAAATGGAACGACGCCCTGGTCCATGCCGCCGGCGCGCAGGCGGAACGTCCCGCCGCCGCGGCGGTGGCGCAGCTGGCATAAGCCCCGGCGGCGATGTCAGGCATCCCCCGTCAGGTGCGGTGAGGGCGTGATGGCCAAGGCCGAATCCAAGGCGATGAGCTTCTGGCGCGGCATGTGGTCCGCGTTCTCCGCGGTGCCGCCGCTGCAGCGCGCGATCGTGGTGTTCGGCCTCACCATCGCCGGTATTTTCGAGCTGTTCGGCCTGGCCACCATCGTGCCGCTCATCCTGGCCATCGATCCGACCGGCGGGGTCGAGGTCCACGGCAGCAAAGGCATGATTCGCGACGCGGTGGCGCATGCTTTCGCCGTCGTCGGCCTGCCGATGACGTTCGTCACCCTGCTGCTGGTCATCCTGCTGTTCCTGATCGTCAAGGCAGCGGTCGGCATCCTGGTGATGAGCTACGTCTCCGACGTGATGGCGAAGATCAACAACGACGCCCGGCTGAAGGTGATCCGCACCCTGATGCAGGCACGCTGGGGCTTCTATACCCGCCAGCGGCTGAGCCGGCTGGTCGCCGCGGCGGGCGAGAGCTCGAACGCGGTGGGCGAGGCGTTCCAGATCAGCGCCGACCTGCTCACCTCGCTGCTGCGCATCCTGGTCTATCTCCTGGTCTGCTACGTGGTGGCGCCCGCCATGGTGCTGGTCGCCGCCGCGGCCGGCGTGATCATGGCGCTGTCCTATGGCCAGCTGGTGCGCCGTTCCAAGCGCGCGGCCAAGGCGCAGAACAAGGCGATGAACCAGATGAAGGCGGACCTCACCGACATCTTCATCGGCATCAAGTCGATCCGCGCCATGGGACGGCAGGCGCAGATGGCGACCCTGCTGTCGACCGACAGCGAGGAGCTCGACGAGCGGATGAAGTCGCGCGTGCTGTCGGCCGAATACGCGGAGGAACTGCAGGCGCCGCTCATCGCCGGCTGCCTCGTGCTGGGGCTGGCCGGCGGCAGCGCGATTCTGCATCTCGGCGGCCACGAATTGCTGCTGGTGGCCATCCTGCTGGTGCGGCTGGTCAACACCTTCGGCTTCGTGCAGCGCTCGAGCCACCGGCTGGCGACGGCGCATGTCTGGCTCAACTCGGCGAAGCGCCTGATGAACGAGGCGGAAGCCAGCCAGGAGGAGTTCACCGGCACGAAGCTGCCCGACCCGCGCGCCGGCGTGCGCTTCGCCGACGTCTCGTTCCGCCACGCCGACGGCCGCGCGCTGTTGGCCGGGGCCGATCTCAACATCGAGGCCGGCCGCATCACCGCGCTGGTCGGGCCCTCGGGCATCGGCAAGACGACAATGCTGGACCTGATCCTCGGCCTGCTGCCGCCGAAGGGCGGCAACCTGTTTCTCGGCGGCGTCGACAGCCAGGAGGTCGACCTGTTGAAATGGCGCCAGATGCTGGGCTACGTGCCGCAGGAGGTGACCCTGTTCCACGACACCATCCGCAACAACATCGCGCTGGGCGAGCCCACCTATACCGATGACGAAGTCTGGCGCGCCCTGCGCGCGGCCGGCGCGGACGAGTTCGTCGAGGCGTTGCCGCGCGGCCTCAATCACGTGGTGGGCGAGCGCGGCCAGATGATCTCCGGCGGCCAGCGCCAGCGCATCGCGCTGGCCCGCGCCCTGCTGCACCGGCCGGCGATCCTGGTGCTGGACGAGGCCACCGCCGGGCTCGACCGCGAGACCGAGGCCGGCATCTGCGGCCGCATTCGCGAGATGGTCGACAAGGACGGGCTGACCGTCATCTCGGTCAGCCATGGCGAGGCCTGGCGCGCCATCGCCGACCGGGTCTACAAGCTCGCCGACGGCAAGCTGCTGCCGCTCGAGCCCGGCGCCGGCGCGGAGGTGGTGCCGCTCGCCAAGCCGGGCCCCGCCGCGGGTCCCGCGCTCAGCGCGTAGCCGGCTTTTCATGACCAGCATCCTGATCCTCGGCGAAGCCGGGCAGCTTGCCTGCGCGCTGCGCGCACTGCCCTGGCCGGGCAGCGCCCAGGTCACCAGCCTCGGCCGGCGCAGCCTGGGGGTGGCAACCGGGGCTGGCGCCGCTGCTGCTGCGGCGATCGCTCAGGCACGGCCCCACCTGGTGCTGAACGCCGCCGCTTACACCGCGGTCGACCGGGCCGAGGCCGAGCCGGCGCTGGCCCATGCGCTGAACGCGGCACTGCCGCAGGCGGCGGCGCTGGCCTGCGCTGGGCTGCGCATTCCCTTCGTCCATGTCTCGACCGACTACGTCTTCGACGGCGAGAAGCCGGACGCCTATGTCGAGACCGACGCGCCCAATCCGCTCAGCGTCTACGGCGCCAGCAAGCTGGCCGGCGACCGGGCGGTCGCGGCCGTGGCGGCCGAACGCGGCGGCCTGGAGAGCTGGGCGATCCTGCGCACCTCCTGGGTGTTCAGCGGAACCGGCGACAGCTTCCCGCACAAGCTGCTGCGTCGCGCCCGCGGCGGCGAAGCCTTGCGCGTGGTCGACGACCAGGTGGGCTGCCCGACCACGGCCGCCGCGCTGGCCGGAGCGATGCGCGCGATCGGGCTGCGGCTGCTCGATCGCGAGCCGACCGCTACCGGCCTCTTCAACTATTGCGGCGCCGCGGCGATGAGCTGGCACGGCTTCGCCCGCCTGCTGCTGGATGCAGCCGGCCGCGCCGGCCTGGCCCCGCCGCCCCTGCAGCCGATCTCCAGCGCGGAGTTCCCGACGCCGGCGCGGCGGCCGCGCCGCTCGGTGCTGGATTGCGGCAAGATCGGCCGGCAATGCGGCCTGCCGGCGCCGGCGATCGACGGCGAGCTGGACGGGGTCGTGCGGGCGATCCTCGCCGGCTGAGCAATCCGCTCAGACCTTGCCCGCCCCATCCCTGTCTGCAGCATTCTTGCCCGCCCCATCCCCGCCTGGGCTGTGGTGAAAGATCTCCCAGCGCACCTTGGCCCAGCGATAGGCGTCCATCAGCGCGATGGCATGGATGAAGAAGCCGCCGGCATAGCGCCCGACGAAGCTGGCCTCGGGCGGCGCCAGCCTGGACGTGACATAGCCGAGCGCCACGGTGGTGAAGGCGAACAGCAATCCTCGGGTCGGCTGGTTGTTGAGCAATTGCCCGACGCCGGGCAGGAACGCCGCCACCAGCAGCACCAGGCGGGGATGGAAGGGCGGCTTGATCGGCTTTGTCGGCTGCTCGCTCACGGCTTTGCTCCCGCGCTGGTCAGGTCCGCATGAATGGCAAGGGTGCGGTCCATCATGGCCCGCAATGCCTCCGGGCTCACCTGCGGGCTTTCGAACTCGGCCTGGCGCAGCACCAGGTATTCGGCGCGGCGCGCCTGGTCCAGCAGGCGGACGATGCGCACCCCCTTGGCGGTGATCAGCAGCTCCTTGGTCTGCGGCTCCCGGAAGATGTCGATGTGGCGGTCGAGGACGGCAAGGTCGGGCAGGGTGCCGGCTTCGTCGGCGCGGATCATGGCGTCCGCCGGCCAGCCGGGCCGCGGCTCCAGGCGATGGGGCAGGCTGGCCGAGGGCGAGTAGAACTCCACGTTCTGCGAGCGGACCAGGATGTCGAGCGTGGCGGTCCCCGGCAGCGGCGCCAGCAGCGACACGCGCAGCCACAGCACCGGCAGCTTGCGGAAGGTCAGTGTGTCGATGACCGCGTCGATGTGGAAGTCGCGGCCGCGATAGCGCCCGGTCAACTCGGGGAAGGCGATGCCGGCCTGGGTGACGCGATAGGTGTCGAACAGGTCATAGGCCGGCGCGAAGATGGCGCCGCGCAGCGTTGCCAGAGTCCGCCGGTTGCGCCGGTACATCCGCGCCAGGACGAGGATCGCCGCCGCCGACATCAGGACGACGAGGATCCAGGTGGTCTCAGGCGACAGCTGCATGCGGCCTCGTGGTGCTGCGAAGTGGTCCCGCGAAAGCGAAAGCGGCCGGCGGTCGCCCGCCGGCCGCTTCGGTTCTGCGGGTGGCCGACTTCAATAGCCGTTCGGCCGCGGCCACGCCATGGTGAACTGGTCGCCGCGCCGCACATATTTGTAGCGGAAGAAGACGAACCAGACGGAGGCGACGATGTAGAACAGCATCATCGCCAGCAGCTGCGTGCCGAAGCCGAGATAGACGGCGACGTAGGTCGCCGTGCAGAGGATGATCAGCACGATCGCCGGCAGCGGATGGAAGGGGTGCACATAGCCCCGCTTGATGCTGCCCAGCGGCCATTTCGACCGGAACCGGAACATGTTGATCGGCATGAAGGTGTAGCCGAGCAGTCCCGACAGGATCGAGAAGGTGATGACCGGCGCCAGCAGCCCGAGGAACCCGAACGCCGCGGCGATCGGGATCAGGAAGATGATCGACCGGTAGGGCGTGCGGTATTTCGGATGCACCGCCGCGAAGAACTCCGGCAGGTAGCGGTCGCGGCCCATGGAGAACCAGGCGCGCGCCGCGTCGTTGATGCAGCCGTTGGCGGAGGCCAGCGCCGAGAATACGGTGCCGACCCAGAGCAGCACGATCAGGAACTGGCTGCCCGACATCAGCGCCGTGTCATAGAGCGGCGCCAAGGCGGTGCCCAGGTATTCCCAGGGCAGCATGCCGCTGGCGACATACCAGGTGAGCGCCGCGGCGATGAGCAGCGTGATCATGCCGGTCATGGTGCCGAGCGGCAGCGAACGGCCGCAGGAGCGCACCTCTTCCGCCGCCTGGCAGGTGCCCTCGATGCCGAGGTAGTACCAGATGGCGAACTGGAAGGCCGCCAGCACGCCCATCCAGCCATAGGGCAGCGTGCCCATGCCGAGTTCGCCGTGCTGCAGCGGTTCGCCGGTGCCGATCCCGAACTGGTAGGCGAAGAACAGGATGACGATCGAGGCGAAGGCGACGGCGGTGATCAGGAAGTTCACCGACAGCGCCATGAACACGCCGCGATAGTTCAGGAAGGCGAGCACCGAGACCGCCAGCAGAACGAAGGGCCGGGCGTCGACCGTGCCCTCGGCGGCTCCGGTCGCCTCGGCGGCGATGCGGATGAGGTCGCCGAAGACGAAGATGTCGGCCGCCTCCAGCATGGTGTAGGCGAGCACCAGGTAAAGGCCCACGTTGAAGGCCATCAGCGGGCCCGTCGTGTGCTTGGCCTGGGTGTATTGGCCGCCGGCCGCGGCGACCGTCGAGGTCACCTCGGAATCGAGCATGGCGACGCAGGTGTAGAGCAAGCCGATGATCCAGCAGGCGATGAGCGAGCCCAGCGCGCCGCCCTTCTCGACCGAGTAGTTCCAGCCCATGAACTCGCCGACCAGCACGATGCCGACGCCGAGCGCCCAGACGTGCACCGGACCAAGCACCTTGACGAGGTTGATCTTGGTCGGCTGCCCGCCGCTTACTGTCGTGTCAGCCATGGATCAGCTCCGCCCGTTGTCTTGTTGCATGGCGAGCTCGTCGACACCCTCTTCGGAGGAGGTCAGCACGTCTTCGCTGAATTGCTGGCTGACGCGGACGGCGTCCCACACCATCCAGCCCAGCAGCGCGATGGAAACCAGCCACGCGGCGGCCTGGATCAGATCCCAGGGGCCGCGGAATTGCAGAAAGTCCCACATGTGTCCTCTCCCCTGTTCAGCGCTTGTCGCCGAATTTCTCGGCGATCACCTGGCGGTATTCGCCGTCGGATTGGCGGATCAGAAACCAGAAATAGCCGCCGATCGCCGCCAGCGTGGCCAGCAGGCCAAGCCAGTCGAACGAGTAGTCGTAGCGCAGCGTGATCGCGCCGGCCGCCCCTTCGAGGTCGTAGCCGAGCTTGCCCCATTGCTCCTGCATCACCGGGTTCTGCTCGAGCGCTTCCCAGGTCAGGTTCTCGAAGGTGACGGTGCCGTCACCGGCCACCCGCTTCACCAGGCCGCTGTCGCTGGTCAGCACGGTCGAGCCGTCCTCGGCCTGCGAGACGGTGACATTGCCCGGCAGCCAGTCGCCCTTCGAGGCGCCGGCGAGCTCCAGTTCCAGCGGAATCCAGAGCGCCAGGAACACCAGGACCAGAATCACGATTGCGTCGAAGAATTGGCCGCCGAGCGATTGCTTCGGCGGCGTGTATTTCTGCGCCATGCCATCCTCCCCTATGACGATCGCCGCCGGTTTCCGGTCAGCGGTGGGCGTCGAGATGCTTGATGTCGAGTTCGTAGATGAAGTTCTTGTCGTGCGCGTAGTGGCTGATCATCGCGGCGATGGAAGCGGTGTTGAACACCCCCACCAGAAAGGCGGCGACGGCCGCGACGATCTTCGCGGTCGGATCAACGATGATGCCGCTGACCGCGAAATAGACGAATGCCAGCACGATCCAGAGCACGACCACGAACGCCCAGGCCCACAAACGGTCCTTGGCGAACATCTGGTCGACTCGCGACTGCAAGTCCTGCGCCATTTTTGTCTCTCCCCTGATCACAGCCCGCGTGGCGCCTTTGCGGCGTCTTGCTCGAGCGGGCTCCTTACGCGGGGCATAGTGACACAGGTTAACTAATTCCACTAGCAGGAAATGTTTTTGACTAGGCCGAAATCCGGCGCGGCGATGTCGAATCATCGCTGAAGCCCAGGAGCATGGTCCTGGCACGAAAAAAAGCGCCGGCCACAGGCCGGCGCTTCCGAGTCGTTCGACGGCGACCGCCGCTACATGTCGCGCAGCACCTTTTCGCCTTTCATCGCCCGATCCATCTTGTCCGGGTTCTTCAGCACTTCCATGTCGTCGTCGTAGTTCGACTGCTCCATGCGGTGCTGGAGCAGGTGCCAGACGATCCAGAACGCCAGGCCGATGATGACCAGCACCACTTCCGAGCCGACGAAGGGGTAGAGCGGCCCGATGTCGGTCACGGTGCCCTTCCAGGTTTCAAAGCTTCCGGTGGACATGATCGTGCTCCTCTTGCTTCGGTCTAGCGCAGGATGCCGACGCGCCGGGCTTCCTCGATCTCGGCTTTGACGATATCCGCCTCTTCATCGTAGCGCGCCGCGTATTCCGAGAGGTCGAGCCCGACGAGCTCGATTTCCTTCGGGATGCGCAGCAGGTTGAACTTCTTGAGGATGGCCGCCAGGATGAAGCAAGGCACAAATCCCAGGGCGAACATGATGCACGCGCCGATGAAGTTGCCCCACGGCGTCACCACCGAATCGTAGGTGGGCGAGGCCGGGTAGCCCCACAGCATGAACCCGGCGATCACGACGCCGAGGAACCCGCCATAGCCGTGCACGGCAACCGCGCCGACCGCGTCATCGATCTTGAACTTCCGCTCCACCCAGTAATGCAGCTTGTAGCAGATCACCGGAACGATC
>JAEUKU010000045.1 GCA_016794075.1 Rhodospirillaceae bacterium | reverse complement strand
CGGCGTGGCGCCGTTGCGTGCGATCAGCTTGTCGCGGGCAAATTTCAGCGGGTCGCGCTGGCGGCCTAGTTCTTCCTCCGCGCTGTCGCGATAGGGGCTCTTGTCCATGCGCGCATGGCCGTAGAAGCGGTAGCAGGTGAGCACCAGCAGGCCCGGCTTGCCGTCGCGCGCATTGGCCAGCATGCGCTCGGCCGCCTCGTGCACCGCCTCGATATCGGTGCCGTCGACGATCTCGCCGGCCAGGCCGAAGGCCCGGGCGCGCTCGTCGAAGGCGAGGTTGGCGGTGGCGCGGTCGACCCGCGTGCCCATGCCGTACTGGTTGTTGATGCAGACGAAGAGCACCGGCAGCGACCACAAGGCCGCGAGGTTCATGCTCTCATAGAGGATGCCCTGTTGCATGGCGCCGTCGCCGTAGAAGGCGACGGAGACGCGCTTCTGTTTCTTGCGCTTGTAGGCGAGCGCCGCGCCGACCGCGTGCGAGATGCCGCCGCCGACGATGGCATTGGCGCCGAGATGGCCGAGGCCCATGTCGGCGATGTGCATGGAGCCGCCCTTGCCGCGGCAATAGCCGCTGGCCTTGCCGGCGATCTCCGCCAGCATGCGCGCCGGTTCGGCGCCGCGGGCGACGAAGATGCCGTGGCCACGGTGATGGGTAGTGAAGCTGTCCTTCGCCTCCATGGCGCGGCACACGCCGGCGACGGATTCCTCGCCGATGGAAAGGTGCAGCATCGATCCGGCGCTCTCCGAGCGCACGAACATCTCGCTGACCCGCTCCTCCAGCGTGCGGATGCGCCGCATGTCGCGGTAGAGGGCGAGGAGAAGCTGGTTGTCTGTCATTTGCTCTCGCGGACCTTTTTCAGCGCGGCATAGAGCGCGCGGTATTGCGGATAGAAAGCATCATAGCGTTTGGCATCGGCCGGGTTCGGCTCGATCACGCGCGTGGTGCGCACCATCGCCCTGGCGCCCTCCTCGATGGTCTTGAAGCGGCCGATGCCGTGGGCGGCGAGGATGGCGCAGCCCAACGCCGGCGCATCCGGCACCTCGGTCAGTTCGAGCGGCGCGCCGATGGTGTCGGCGTGGATCTGCAGCCAGAGCGGCGAGTTGACGGCGCCACCGGCGACGACGATGCGCCTGGCTTCGAAGGCGTTGCCGAAATTCTCGACGATCAGCTTGGTGCCGAGGCAGATGCCCTCGATGATCGCGCGATAGACGTGTGCCGGCGTGTGCTTCAGCGTCAGCCCGGTGACGGCGCCGCGCGACAAGGCGTCGGTATAGGGCGTGCGATTGCCCTGGAAGTGGTCCAGCACCAGCAGGCCCTCGCAGCCCGGCTCGATCTTCGCGGCGAGCTCGTTCAGCGTGTCGAAGCTCGTGGCTTCGGCGAAATGGCGCTTGAACCAGGCGATGACCGAGCCGGTCGAGGTCTGACCGCCCTCGATGATCGGCTTGCCGGGATAGACCGCGTCCATATAGGTGCCCCAGATACCGGGCGCGTGGACCGGCTGCGCGGCGACGCCGAGATGCAGATGCGACGACCCGGTGATCAGCGCCATCTCGCCCGGCTCGGTGACGCCGAGGCCGATCACGCCGATGAAGGCATCGGCGCCGCCTTGCACGACGGGCGTTCCCGCTTTCAGGTTCAGATGCGCCGCGGCCTCAGCCGTCAGGCCGTCGATCACGTCGCCGGGGCGCACGATGTCCTGCGGCCATTTCCCGGCGAGCTCGGGGATGCCGAGCTTCTGCAGCAGCGAGGTCGGCCGGCCGCCATGCTGGCTCTGGTAGTGCCAGCGCACCGCCATGTTGTCGAGCGAGGCGACCCAGCGCCCGGTCAGGCGCAGATTCATGTAATCCTGGTATTCGCCGATCTTCGCGGCGGGGGCGAAGAGCTCAGGCTGGTGCCGCTTCATCCATAGCGACTTGGGGATCATCCACTCGGCCGAGACCGGGCCGGAGCCGCCGCCATTGACGCGCAATGCCGGGTCGCCGCTGGCCGCCACCAGGGCTGCCTCCTCGGCGGAGCGCACATCCATCCAGATCATCGCCGGGCGCAGCGGCGCGCCGGCGTCATCGAGTGCGACCACCGAGCAGCAGGTCGTGTCGACGGCCAGCGCCGCAACCTGGTCGCCGGCAATGCCGGCCGCCTGCAACGCGCCGCGCACGGCCTCGCCCAGGCAGCGCCACCAATCCTCGGGGTTCTGCTCGGCCCAGCCCGGTTTCGGGAACTCTGTCTTGTAGGGCGCCGCCTTCGATCCCTTCGGCCGCCCCGCAGGATCAAACACGATGGCCCGGATGCTCTCCGTGCCGCCATCGATGCCCAGCAGATACGCCATCGCCGCCCCTGACTATGCCTCGCGCCGAGACTAAGCACAGGCGCGGCGGAATGCAAAAGGGGGCGCTGGGTGGTGCAAAAGGGGCGGCCGAAACTCGTCCGCGCGCCGGATGCGCCATCTTTCCCCTTGAGGGGGGAGGACGCGGAGGCTTAGCGAACACAATGAGCTTAGCCGGAGCTAGGTGGGGGTGATCTCGGTCTACCAGCTCGCGCTGCACCATGAAACCGAGCGTTGCAGGTCACCCCATCCCAACCTTCCCCCCTCAAGGGGGAAGGAGCAGAGCGAGGCAACGTACGAGCGTTGCGAGACCGAGCCTAGTTGAAAAACACCCGCTCCGTCTCGAACAGCCGCATCGCCCCGGAGAGCGTGCGCCAGCGGGCGCGGTAGGGGGCGAGGTCGAGGGCGGGGGGCTCGGCGGGCGCGGGCACCTCCACCTTCATAGCGGGATCGGCGAGCAGCGCCGCGCCGAGGCTGGTGCCGAGCGTTTCCAGGCTGGGCAGCACGTCGCTTGCCGGGCGCAGGGCGGCGAGGGCGGCGATATAGACGTCGTTCGCGGCGAAGGGGCCTTCGACCACGACCGGCCCACGGGCCTGGATGAGGTCGAGCATCAGATCGGTCATCAGCGCGCAATAGAGCGCGGCCAAAGTCGCGCGGTGCCAGGGAATGGCGTCATTGCCGCTGGCGTCGACGAATCGCCCGCGCGTGCCGGCGAAGGGGCCGCCCTGGTCGGAGAAGGCGGGCAGGGCGTAGCAGGGATGGGCGAGCAAGGCGGCGAGGCAGTCTTGTGCCGAGCCCGGCTCCTCCGCCGCGTCGCCCTTGATCGCCTCGTATTCGCGGCCACCGGCGAAGCGCGCGCCGGCGATGAGGTTGCCCAACGCGTCCACATTGCCGAGGCAATCGAGGCTCTCGCCGCGCGCCGGGACTTCGCCACCAGCGGCGAGCGGGATGATGAAGGTGCCGGTGGAGACGACTGCGAAGGGCTCGCGCAGATTGAGCCGCCAGCGCAGGAAGGCGGCGTTGCTGTCATGGATGCCGGCGCGGATGCGGCAATCGGCGGGGAGGCCGGTATCGCGCGCGATCTCCGGCCGGAGCGTGCCGATGACGTCGCTGGCCTTGCGCAAAGGCGGGAACAGCGGACGCCAGCCGGCGCGGTCGACGAGCGCGGAGAAATCCGCCGCGCGCGGGCGCCACAGATCCGAGTGATTGCCGAGCGCGGTCACCTCGCTCACCGCGACGCCGCTGAGCCGCCAGGCCCAGTATTGTGCATAACCTAGGATCGCGGTGGCGCGGGCGAATTCCGCCGGAAAGCGGCGCTGCAGCCAGAACAGCTGGCGGCCGGGATTGTGG
The DNA here is from genome assembly GCA_016794075.1 of Rhodospirillaceae bacterium. Taxonomy (GTDB): domain Bacteria; phylum Pseudomonadota; class Alphaproteobacteria; order Dongiales; family Dongiaceae; genus Dongia_A. Next base: position 11,861 of record JAEUKU010000045.1, on the reverse strand, counting down.
CTGCAGGGCAGGCGCGGCGACAAAGTCGCGGAGAAATCGCGCGCGAGCGGTTCGTATTCCGCATCGTGTTCCGCGATCTCCTGCTGATAGTCCAGCATGGGCAGGGCCAGGCCGCCGGCGTCGATCACCGCCACGCTGGCGCCGTGCGCCACCGGCACGATGTCGGTGATGCGCGCCACCTTTGCCAGCGCGGCCAGCTCGGCGAGCGCCCAGCGCCAGATCGCCTCGACCGGCAGATGCAGATAGGGCGGGCCGGGGCATTCGTCGAGATGCGTGCGGCGCAGCTCCACGACCCTGCCGCCGGCGACAAGGGCCAGCTTCACATGGGTCTTGCCGACATCGAGGATGGCAACGGCGTCCATGCCGCCATCCTTGCCGAAACCGGCGCGGATGGCGAGGGCGACGCCTTGGCCTAAAATCGGGCCCTAGATAACGAGGGTGGTCGAGGCGCCCTTGTTGAACACGGCCGACATGCCGCCCTTGGACTTGGCCACCAGCTTCTTCACCAGCTTCTGGACCTCGGCCATGTGCGTGTCCGACTCCTTCGTCTTGCCATCCTTCTGCGTGCTGAACCAGAACTTGAACTTGCGTCCCTCGGCTTCCGGCGCCCGCGCGCGCTTGCTTGCCGGGCCGAGGCGCGAATCGAAGATCTTCTGGATCACGGTCAGGTCCGGGTTCGCGTGCTGGCCGTTGCCGCAGAGGACATAGTGGTCCGCCGACACGGTCCGTGCGAACTCGTCGTCGAGATTGTTCTCCGATCCATGATGCTGCACCTTGTGGACATCCAGGTGCAGGTAGCCGTCCGGCAGGAATCCGGTCTGCCTCAATCCCTCGACGATGTAGTCCTGCTGCGAATCGCCGGTCAGCAGCAGGCGCTTGCCGTCCTCCTCGACCATGAACATGAGCGAGGCGATGTTCGGCGCCGTCACGCCCTTGTAGTCGGGTATGCCGTTCCAGTCCCGCAGGTCGATGGGCATGGGCGCGAGGCTGCTGGAGCTGAACTCGTCCATCTTCTTCTTCAGCTGCTGGTCGATCTTCCGGACGGCTTCCTGGTTGGCATCGAGCCAGGTCTTCCAGCCCTTGCGGAGGCTGTCGAGCTCGCCGCGACCGGGTCCGAGGATCGTCAGCTTCATCGAGCCGATCTTGAACGCCTTGCCGCTCGGCCGCCGCATCAAGAGCTTGGCCTTGCCGGTCTGGCCCGGAACCTTGTTCAGCGGGATCCCCAACAGGTCCGGCGAGGCCAGGCGCGACACCTTGATCGCCTCGGGAATGGAGGTCGCGATGTCGTACAGAGCTTCGCCGACCTCCTTCAGTTCCGGAACTCCGGTGGCGAGGAGCGACGGGGCCGCCGCCGCCAGAAGGCTCTCGACCGGCCGCTCGAGCGAGCCGAGCTGGGCGGAGAAGGAATTGTGCCAGATAGCCTTGATCTCCGGCGGCCGCGGCGCCTCCGGCGGAGCCACGGCGCCGCCGTTCTTCTTGTGGTGGTCATGCACGCGCCAGGCAACCTCGTCCTCCAGCAGGGCGAGCACGCCGCTGATGTGATCCTGGTCGATATGGGAGACGTAGACGGCGTCGAGCTTCTGCTTCTTCTTGCGCAGCTTCGCGAGCTCGCCGCGCACATGCTTGCGCATGCTGCCGGTCATGCCGCCGTCGCACAGGATGCGATGCCCGTCGGCGCTTTCCAGCAGCAGGCAGTCGCCCTTCTCGGACTGGAATATCTGGAGCTTCATGGCATCCTCGCTGCTCAGCCGAGGTCGGTGCGGGAATCGTAGCTCAGCGCCTCGTTGACGGCGGCTTCCGGATCGACCTGGCCGAATCCCATGTCGTTGCGCCAGGAATAATCGGCGCCCGGCAGCGGCCGCGACGTTCGCTGCAGAATGCCGGTGCATTGCGCCGCGGTCAGCTTCGGGTTGCCGGCGAACAGCAATGCCACCGTCCCGGTGACATAGGGGCTCGCCATGCTGGTTCCGGACATCCGGACCCACCGCTCGCCGCGATCGGAGAAGCCGTTGGCCGCGAGGATGTTGGTGCCTGGCGCCGCGATGTCCGGTTTCAGCCGGTCGTCGCGCGTCGGCCCCTGGCTGCTGGTCTTGTTGATGCGCTGCCGCTCGGCGTCGAGATTAGCGACGGCGATGACGCGATGGCCGCAGGCCAGCGAGCTGATCGAGTGGGAATCGACGTTGGACCGCTCCGAGAAGAAGGAGGGGAAGCGCGCCACCCGGCGCTCGCCGACCCGGTCGAATTCATAGGGATCGTCGCGCTCGATCCAGCAGTGGAACTTGCCGTCGCGCACCTCTTTGCCGGTGAGGCGCACGGTCCACAGCCCGGCCTGCACGCCGACCGGGCTGCCCGTGCTGAGGTCGGGCGAGAGGTAGAGCGAGATGTAGTTGCACCCGTTTACCGGATGGTAGAGCTCGTTGTAGATCGACAGGAAGGTGCCGCTCGGCAGCCGTCGGTTCTCGATGAACTGCCCCGGCTCGACCGAGATCCACTCGCTGGCGCCTGGCGGACGGACATGGACCGAGAAGCGATCCTGCGCGCCGTACCAGATCTCCAGCTCGTTCTCCGACACGTCGACGATGCTGTTGCCGACGACGGTCCAGTCGAGCTCCGCGGACAGGCCCGCGGCGGCGATCTGGCCGCTGCCGTGGATGCGCCCCAACACCCAGCCGATATCCTCGGGCGTCTCGCCCTTTTCCTGGCCGGCATTGCCGGCGGCAACGCAGATCGCGCGGCCTTCCGTCGCGAGCAACGCATCGAGCCAGCGGGAAACCCCGGTGGACCCGTCATGCGCGCCGCCATTCGTGCCGAGGCTGATGTTGATCGCGATCGGCTTCTTCTGGGCGCGCGCGATCCCCAGCAGGTATTCGACGGCCTGGACGATCCGGTTGGAATCGCAGAACGCGGTGCGCCGCTGGGCGGTGGCCGTCGCCTCGCGGGGAATGTCGACCAGCACCGCGGCAATCGCCGCCTTCGGGCAGACGCCGGAATTGCCGGCGGCGATGCTGGCCACATGGGTGCCGTGGGAGCCGGGCGACATCTGCGATTGCGGCTCGAGCGTCGTGGCCGGCAGGCCGCCGTTGCGCGCGGCCCTGATCGCCGCGTCCATGTGCTTCTTGGTGAATTCCGCGCCGAAGCTGTAGCCCGCCGGCGCGGCGCGGAACTTGCCGCCCTGGTCCCAGATCGACAGGAAGCGGGTGCCGCCGCGGCCGTCGGCGAAATCCGGATGCGCGAAGTCGAAGCCGCCGACATCGACGATGCCGATGATGACATCGTGCTTCAGCCGCCGCGCCGTCGCGGCGCGGATGCCGCGCCCGACCGGCGCCGTGGTCGTCGCGGCATCGGGCGCCGGCCGCGGGAGCTGGAAGGTGAGGCGCTCCGCCGGCTGGATGAACGAGATGCGCGGGTCCGATTTCAGCCTGCCGAGCTCCGAGACCGGCACGGTGGCGGAGATGAAGTTCCGCTTGCTCAGAACGTCGCCCTTGGCCGCCCGGGCGCCCGTGTGCCGTTGCAGCATCCTCGCGAGATCGGGCCCCAGACCGCCGCGCATCGCGCCCTTCTTCGCCGGCGCGCCATCCTCGCCGCGCTGCAATTCGATGAAGACGTTGACGAAGGCGTGCTTCGCCAGCCCTTCGGTCTTCAGCTTCTTCCTGCGCGGGGCCTTCTTCCGCGCCGCGAGGGCCGCCTCGTTGCCGGGGCCGAAAAGAACGTCGGTCCGGCGCAACTTGGCGGCGACCTGGTCCGGGATCGGCGCCGGCTTGAAGGTCGAGACGACGACGCTCGACAATTCCGCGCGCCGGCAGTTGATCGTGTCGCTGCCATTGCCGATGACGCGCAGCTTCGGATGCAGGCGCGAGGCCTTCTCGGGTACCTTCGCCATGGAAAAATACCCTCCCTCAACCGGTGGCGAGGGAGCGCAGTCTAGCAGGAAGCTCGCTTCGCCAAAAGAGCGAGGTGTGTGACAATCATACGCCTAAGGGTGGTGCCGCGGCGAACTCACGACTGGCGCGGCGAGCGGCGCGGTTTTCCGCACGGCATTGGCTGGGGCCAGGTGCTTGCTCATGACGGTGAGGGCGAAATCGACCCCGCCGCCGAAATCGATCCGCATCTCGCGCAGCGGCTGGTAGCCGAGCGCGCGATAGAAGGCATTGCCGCTCACGGTGGCGCCGAGTTCGACGGTGGCGAAGCCTACGCGCCGCAAGCGGTCCTCGACGGCGTTCATGATGCGCCGGCCGACGCCCTGGCGCGCCGCCAGCGGCTCGACGAAGACCGAGCGTACTGTCGCCCTGTCGCGGTTCGCATAGAGATGCGCATCGGGCAGGGTGCGCGCATAGCTTGGCATCCGTGTGGTCCAGCCGCCGCAACCGACAATCTCGCCGTCGCGCTCGGCGACGAGATAGGTGCGGTCGGCGACCAGGTACTCGTCCATGGTGCCGACGCGGCTGATGAAGGTCTCGATCTGGGTTGCCGTGTAATAGCCTTGGCCCAGCACCCGGATGGAGCGTTCCTGCAGGGCGCGCAGGTCCGGAAGGTCGCACCGCTCGGCCCGGCGAATCTCGATATGGCTCATGTCGATCTCGCGCGTTGTGTCGTCCCGCCCCATCGATATAGGCGGTGGCTTTACATCACGGAAACGAATTTATAATATATGTTAGATCAAGTAGATTGATGATGCTCGATCCCGATCTGTTGCGCACATTCCTGGCGATCGCCGAGGCCGGCAGCTTCACCGCCGCCGGCGCTGCCGTCGGGCGCACGCAATCGGCGGTCAGCATGCAGATGCGGCGGCTGGAGGAGCAGCTCGGCTGCAGCCTGCTGCGACGCTCGGCGCACGAGGTGGCGCTGACACCGCAGGGGGAGATCCTGCGCCGCCACGCCCGGCTGGTCCTCAACGCGCAGCAGGCGGCGCTGGCGGCACTCAACCAGCCGGATGCGCCCTATGAGATCTCGCTCGGCATTCCCGACGACTACGCGCTCGGCCTGCTGCCCGCGGTGCTGAAGGACTTCGCCGCGGTCCATCCCAACGCCGCCGTCACCGTGACCTGCGAGCCGTCGCGCGACATCATCCACAACATGGCGGAAGGCGCCTATGACCTCGCCTTGGTGACGGAGGGGCAGGGGCCGGTGACGGGGCCAGTGGTGCATCAGGAACCTTGCCATTGGGTGACGGCCGCGAAGGGCGATGCGCATCGGCGCGACCCGCTGCCGCTCGCTTTCGGTCCCGCCGGCGACACCTACCGGCGTTGGGCGATCGACCGCCTGGTGGAGCAGGGGCGCGCCTATCGCATTGCCTATACCTCGGTCAGCATGGCCGGCATCCGCGGCGCCATTCTCTCGGGCCTGGCGGTGAGCGCGATGGCCCGCAGCAGCATGACCGCCGGCATGCGCGCGCTGACCAGCGCCGAGGGGTTCCCCGATCTCCCGAACCTGCGCATCTGCCTGATGACCAGCCCACGCAGCCGCACGGACATGGTGGCGGCGCTGGAGGGCTTCCTGATCGGCCGCATGCGGGCGCGGGCGGGCGGCATCACCGGCAACCCGACCCCGGTACACAAGCGCACCCGGCAGCGGCGGGACGGCGCGAAGCTGTGACCGCTAGGCCGGCTCGCCTTTGCGCACCACGTTGAAGGCGTCGTTGGCGGCGAGCGCTCCGGGCAGCGTCTTGTTCCAGTCGTGCAGTTGCGCCGCCTCGGCCGGTATCGTCTCGAACAAGCGTCGGAAGAAGTTCTCGAAGCCGGCGGGCGTGTAGAGGAACAGCGCCTCCGCCGGCGTTGCATCCGGGTTCCACCAGCGGAAATAGGCGCCGCGCGGCATGAAAATGGTGGCGCCGGCGCCGAGCTCGACCGGGCCGCTCTCGAGCTGCACCACCAGGCGGCCGGACAGCACATGGGCCATCCAATCCTCCTGGGTGTTGGCGTGCGGCTTGGGCGGGGACTGGAAATGCGGTGCCACCGTGCGGCGGATCAGGGCGAATCCGCCATTGGTGTCCGCCCCCGTCAGGGTCAGCACCAGCTTCTCGCCACCCTTGCTCAGGGTTTCGCCCTCTCCGGCAAGGCGGATGACGGGGCGCGGTGTGGTGGCCGGGTTGGACATGGCTTTGGCTTTCCGGTAGACGTTATCTCGATATCTGATATCTTTACATCAAGATAAATGCAAGGGCATGATGGACGAGACGGTGATCTCCCTGCAACATGTTGATAACGCGAGCGATTTCGTCGACCGCTTCGCGTTGGAGTGGCGCCGGACGCGGCCTGAGATCGACGTGACCGGTGTCGCCGGCCTGCTGCGCGTGCTGCGGCTCGCGGCCCATCTGGACCGGGAGCTGGCGCTGCTGTGCGTCCATCAGGGGCTGAAGCCGGGCCAGTTCCAGGTCCTGGCCGCCCTGCGCCGGCGCGATCCGCAGCCGCTCACCGCCACCGAGCTGGCTGCGGCGGCGATCCTGACTTCCGGCGCGATGACGCCGATCCTCGACAAGCTGGAGGCCCAGGGCATGATCCGCCGGCAGGCCGACGATGCCGACCGGCGGGCGCGGTGCGTCAGCATCACGGCCAAGGGCCGCGGCATCATCGACCGGGCGCTGGATCTGCGCATGGCGCGGCACCGCGAGCTGAACGGGGTGCTCGACGGCGACGAGCGCGCGGCGCTGGCCTCGATCCTGCGCAAGCTGCTGCTGGCGGTGGAGAAACCCGCGGTCTAGTCAGGGACCGCAAGAGGCGCTAAGCAGGATCATGATCCGCCTCGGCGCCAACATCTCGTTCCTCTACAAGGAACTGCCGTTCCTGGAGCGTTTCGCCGCTTCCGCCGCGGCGGGGTTCAAGCTGGTCGAGTGCCACTGGCCCTACGAGCATCCGGTCGAGGTGCTGCGCGACCATCTCGCGCGCGCTGGGCAGAAGCTGATCATGGTCAACACGGCGCTCGGCGGCCGCGAGGGCGATTTCGGCCTCGCCGCCATGCCGGGGCGCGAAGCCGACTTCCAGGCCGTCTTCGACCAGGCGCTGCACTACATCAGCGCGCTGGGCGGCGCGCGCATCCATTGCATGGCGGGCAAGGTGCCGGTGACGGCAAGCTCGCACGCTACCTTCGTCGCCAATCTGCGCCTCGCCGCCCACAAGGCGCAGGGCAAGGGCATCGAGCTGGTGCTCGAGCCGCTCAACCAGCGCTCGGCGCCGGGCTATTTCCTTACCTCGACGCGGCAGGCGGCCGACATCATCGGCGAAGTGGGCCGGCCGAACGTCAAGCTGATGTTCGACGTCTTCCACCTGCAGATCCTGGAAGGCGACATCATCATGAAGCTGGAGCACCTGCTGCCGCTTATCGGCCATGTGCAGATCGCCGCGGTGCCGTCGCGCGCCGAGCCGGACGAGGGCGAGATCAACTACCGCGCCGTGTTCGACGCGCTGGAGCGCATCGGCTATGACGGAATCATCGGCGCCGAATACCAGCCGCGTGCCGACACGCCCTCGGGGCTGGCGTGGATGCGGAAGCTGGGCGTCAAGCCGGCGGCGGCGTGACAGGAGGAACGATGGCAGAGATCGCTTTTCTCGGCACCGGCATCATGGGCGTGCAGATGGCGCGGCGCCTGGCGCAGGCCGGCCACAAGGTGCGGGCCTGGAACCGCTCGCGCGACAAGGCGGCGCGGCTGGCCGAATTCGGCGCGACCATCGCCGACACGCCGGCCGAGGCGGCGCGGGATGCCGAGTTCCTGATCTGCATGCTGTCCGACGGGCCGACCTGCGACGACGTGCTGCTGAACCAGGGGGCCGCGGCGGCGCTGGCCAAGGACGGCATCGTCATCGTCATGTCCTCGATCCCCGTCGACACGGCGCAGGCCGAGGCGAAGGCCTGTGCCGCGTTGGGCAAGCACTACATCGACGCGCCGGTCTCCGGCGGCGAGGCGGGCGCGCGCGACGGCACGCTGGCGATCATGGCCGGGGGCGACACCGCGGAGATCGCCCGGGCGAAGCCCCTGTTCGAGATCATGGGGCGCGTGACGCATGTCGGCCCGGCGGGGATGGGCTCGCTCGCCAAGCTCTGCAACCAGATGATCGTCGCCAACACCATCGCCACCGTCGCCGAGGCGCTGTTGCTGGCCAAGCGCGGCGGCGCCGATCCGGCGGCGGTGCGCCAGGCGATCATTGGCGGCTTTGCCGATTCGACGATCCTGCGCATGCACGGCGAGCGGATCCTGAAGGGCGATTTCAAGCCCGGCGGGCCGGCCAAGCATCAGCTGAAGGATTGCCGCACCGCCATCGCCACGGCGGAGCGAGCCGGGCTGGACTTGCCGGTCTCGGCCCTGGTGCGGCAGCTTTACGAGGACATGGTGGCGCATGGCGACGGCGAGGTCGACCATAGCGGTCTGTATCGCGAACTGGAGCGGCGCAACGGCATAGGCTGAGCGCAGCCGGAGCGGCGCGAGCCGGATCAGGGGGACGTCATGACGCTGGTCAAGTGGCTGCTGGTTGCCGGCATTGCGGTCGTTCTGGCGATCGCCGTGCTGATCTGGGAAGGCCGTATGCTGGAGCGCATCTTCGCGGTGGGCAAGGTGCCGGCGATCGATTTTGCCACTCTGAAGCGCGCCGACACGCCGAACCAGTATCTGACCTGCCCGAACAATCTCTGCACCGCCTATATCGACGATCTGCCGACGGTCTATGCCGCCGGCGTGGCGGAGGTGCGCGACGCCTGGGAGGCGCTGATGCAGCGCGAGCCGCGCGTCGTGGAACTGCGCCGCGACCCGGACGGACTGCAGATCGACTACGTGCAGCGCTCGCGGCTGCTGCGCTTTCCCGATCTCATCACCATCCGCTTCATCGCACTTGACGAGAAGCGCACGACGGTCGCGATCTACAGCCGCTCGATCTACGGCCAGGGCGATATGGGCGTGAACAAGGAGCGCATCCGCGCCTGGGTCGCGCAGCTCAACAGCATCCTGGATCTAAGCTGAGACGCGGCCGGCCGCGCCCGGTGCGGGCAGGGCGACCTGCACCTGGCTTTCCAGATGCGCGATCAGCGGCTGCGGCAGGTCGAGCTTGGCGCCGAGGGCCATGAGATAGGCTTTCTCCCGCGCATCGTCGGGATCGATTGCAAGGCGCGAGGCGAGCCAGATCTCCGCCGCCTGTTCCTGGCTGCGCGGCAAGGCGGCGATGGCGGCGAGATCGGCGGGGCGGCCGAGCTCATCGAAGATGAAGGCCTTCTCCTCGGCGGCGAGGCCGAGCGCCTCGATGCGCTGGAACAGGTTGCGCTGCTCCTCTGCATCGATGTGGCCGTCCGCCTTGGCGGCGGCGATCATCGCGCGCACGATGGCGAGCGCGAAGGGCTTGCCGTCCGCGGCGCTGCCGGCGGCGGGGTCGAAGGCGCTGTCCTGCGGCGCCGGGCGGATCTCCGCCGGCGCGGCGGGCGCCGCCTGCTTGTTCTGCTGCCAGTTCTGCCACGCCTTGTAGGCGAGGCCGCCCAACACCGCGGCGCCGCCATAGGTCAGCAGATTGCCGCCGATCTTCTTCGCCTTCTTGGAGCCGAGCAGCAGGCCGACGATGCCGCCCGCCGCGGCACCGGCGGCGAAGGTGCCGGCCTTGCCGCGATCCACGTTGCCGAGCGCGCCTTTCGCCTTGGTCGAGGCCTGGTCCCACATCCCGCCGGCATTGGGGCCGAGGAAATCGGTCAGCAATTGCTTGGGATCGATCATGGGACGCGGCTCCTGCGCAAGACGGGGATCGGAGCCGCTTAGGTGGGGTTTCCGCGCGTCCCGTTCAAGTCCGGGCAGCCGCCGCGGCTATCGCGATTCGGCGAGCGCCGCTTGGATCGCCGTGGCGAAGATGGCGGCCCAGCGCGCCTGTCCCGCCGGCGAGTCGATCTCGTCCTGGCGGAACTCGACCTGCAAATGCGGCAGGCCGCGGCGCATGGCGTGGTGTGGGATGGAGAAATCCTCGCGCGGGTCGAGATTGTAGGGCTCGTTGTCGCCGACGACGATGCCGGCGTTGCGGCGCAGTTCTGCCAGCACGCGGTCATTCAGGCCGCGCTCCTCATGCGCGCACATGGCGATCTGCCAGGGCCGCAGCACACCCTTCATCGCCGGGGTCATCGAATGGATGGCGACGATTGTCGGGCGCTGGCCGGCCTCCAACTTGGCTTCGATCGCCGCGTCGATGGCGGCGTGATAGGCCCGATGATAGACGTCCCAGCGCCGCTTCTGCTCCGCCGCGCCGATACCGCGGTTGGCGGGAATCGGCGTGCCGTCGCTGATCTCCGGCATCAGGCCCGGGTCGCCCCAGTTGCGGTTGCAGTCGATCACCAGGCGCGACACGGTGGCGAAGAGGGCCGGCGCGTCGAAACGTTGCGCCAGGATCTCGGTGACCGCCGCTGCGCCGATGTCCCAGGCGATGTGCCGCTGCATCTCCGCCGCGTCGATGCCGAGATCGCCGATCTCCGGCGGCACGCGATTGCTCGCGTGATCGCAGATGAAGATCATCGGCGCAGCGCCGCGCGCATTCACGGTACGGAAGGCGTGCCCGGTCATCGCACCACGCCGCGCGCGGCGACGCAGGCGCGTCCGTCCCGGCCCGTTGTGCAGAAAACCGCCACGCTGTTCCTGTGCCCCCAAGTGGATGCGGCGCCGCGCGATCATTGGTAGCTGAGGCCGCCGCGCTGGGTCAACCGCATGGCGCGCGGCTTGCGGCGGCCATATTGCCATGGTCTATTGCCGCGGCGGTGTCCGGAGCGCATCAGGGGGCGGCATGGCCGACGGGGATGTCATCTATCTCGGCTGGAACGATCTGGTCGGCATCACGCGGGTGCGCGGCGTGCCGGCGGGCGAAATCTCGAAGCGCATGGCCTATGGCCTCGGCTGGGCGGTGGCGGGCCAGGCGCTGACACCCTTCGAGGATATCGCGCCCAATCCCTGGGGCCCGATGCTGGAAGTGCGCCAGACGCCCGATCCATCGACCGAGACGCGCGTCGACATCTGGCCGGATGCGGGGCCGCTGCATTTCTTCCTTTGCGATTCCAGAATGCCGGATGGCAGTTCCTGGGAATGCTGCGCGCGGGGTTTCATGCTGAAGGCGCTCGACGCCCTCGAGGCGGAGACCGGACTGCAGTTCATGGCTGCCTTCGAGCACGAATTCCTGCTGACGGGCAGCGAGGCGACCTGGTGTGTGCCGTTCTCGCTAGAGCAGGTGCGCATCAACGCCGCTTTCATCCGCGACGTGACCAGGGCGCTGGTCGCGGCGAAGGTCGAGCTCGAGACCGTCGAGCCGGAATACGGCGTGCTGCAATACGAGATCGCCCATGCACCGGCGGTGGGGGCGATGGCCGGCGACCGCGCCATCATCACCCGCGAGGTGACCCGCGAGGCGGCGCGGCGCCTCGGTTTCCGCGCCAGCTTCACGCCGAAGCCGACGCCGAACGCGGTCGGCAACGGCGCCCATGTGCATTTCAGCTTCCGCGACAAGGACGGCCGCAACGCCACCTACGATCCGAACGGCGCGGGCGACCCGCGGACCGGCGGCACGTCGCAGGTGGCGCAGCATTTCATCGCCGGGGTGGTGCGGCACATGCGGGCGCTGTGCGCGCTGATGGCGCCGAGCCCGGTCTCCTATCTGCGCCTTGGCCCGCATCACTGGAGCTGCGGCTACAACGCCTTCGGTATCCAGAACCGCGAGGCGGCGATCCGCGTCTGCCCGTCGCCGGAGCGCGACCCGGCGCGCAAGGGTGGCGCCTTCAACCTGGAGATCCGCATCCCCGACGGCACCGCCAGCCCCTATATGGTCATCGGCGCGCTGGTGAACGCGGGCCTTGCCGGCATCCGCGAGAAACTGCCGCTGCCCCCGGCGCTGGACCGCGACCCCGCCGAGCTCAGCGACGCGGAG
>JAEUKU010000030.1 GCA_016794075.1 Rhodospirillaceae bacterium | reverse complement strand
TAGGGGTCGATCTTCACCTTCTCCGGTGCGGTCTTCACCTTGAACGGCATGGCGCCGCCCTGGATGCCACCGAAATGGAAGTCGGGCTTGTAGTAGATGCCCCACAACTTGTCGGTGATCAGCGACTTGTCGACATCGGAAAAGAGCGGCGCGTCTGTGTCGACATGGATGACCGGCGGCATCTGGCCGTCATTGGTGCGCTGCAATTGCGGGTCGACGCCGAGCGTGCCTTCCTGCAGCGACCAGAATGTCCACATCGGCACGCCGTCATGCAGCTTGCCGTCGCGGCCCTTGATCGAGATCTCCTTGGGCAGGTCGAGCATGTCCCAGACCTGCTTGACCCAGGGTCCGGCGCCGATGATGACCTGGTCGCAGGAAATCTCGCCCTTGTCGGTGACGACCGATTTGACCGCGCCGGCATTGTCCTTCTTGAAGCCGGTCACCTTCACGCCGGTCAGGATGCGCACCCCCTCGTTCTCGGCCTTCTTGGCGAGTCCGTACATGGAGCGCGTGTTGTTGGCGTAGCCGCCCTTCTTTTCGTGCAGGACCGAGGTGATGCCCTTGGCCTGCCAGTCGTGGAAGATGCCCTGCATGTATTTCATGCAGTCCTTCTCGCCCTCGACGAAGACCGACGGATAGCCGATCTCCTTCTGCTGCTGGTAGATGCTGGCGACGTCCTGGTGCATCACCTCGGGGCTGATCTGCATGTAGCCGACCGGATGATAGGAGAAGGCCTCGGGGTCGCTTTCCCAGACCGAGACACTGTGCGCCATCAGCCGCCGCATGGCCGGCTGGAAATAGTTGTTGCGGACCACGCCGCAGGCGATGCCGGAAGCGCCGGCGGCGATCGAGGTCTTGTCGACGACCAGGATGTCCGCGCCGCTGCCCTTGCCGCTCTGGCGCAGATTCTCGCCCAGATGCCAGGCGGTGCTGAGGCCATGGATGCCGGCGCCAACGATGAGGTATTTGACGTGACTTGGAAGTGCCATAGACGTTTCCCAGAAACCGCGCCGTGGGTGCCGCCGCCCGCCGCTTTCCGTCGGACCGCGCATCCCGCTCCCAATCCGTCCGGCACTATAGCCGCCAGGTTCCCGGTATCAAACCAATTTTTAGAAAGGCACAGAAATGGCTTCGATTGGTCCTCATTGGACTGGCGCATCCACGACCATCTGACGTAAAATCGACCGAATTGACGCCAGGAGCGGAGTGCGCGGCAGGTTTCTGGCGACCAATGGCGCGATTGGATTGGTTGTAGCGCCGCGAATCAGCAATCCTCTCGTTGCTGCACAAGGTCAGGAGTGGTGCCGATGGTGAAATTGCTCAGCGATCCGGGGCGCGGCTCCTCGTGGATCACCGCGCAGCTGCGCCAGGCGATCCAGGCGGGGCAGTACGGCCACGGCGACAAGCTGCCGGCGGAGCGGCAACTGGCCGAGGCCTTCGGCACCTCGCGCACCACGGTGCGCGCCGCCCTGAACCAGCTGGAGGCCGAGCGCCTGGTCAGCCGCCGGATCGGCAGCGGCACCTTCGTCAACTCCCCCAGCCGGGCGCCGGCCGAGGACATCGCCGACCAGACCAGCCCGCTGGAGCTGATCGACGTGCGCCTGGCGCTGGAACCCTATATGACGCGGCTCGCCGTGCTCAACGCGGCGGCGCGCGAGATCGACCGGCTGTCGGAGCTGATGGCGCGGCAGGAACAGGATTGCGCCGACCGCGAAGGCTTCTCGCGCTGGGACGAGGCCTTTCACCTCGCCATCGCCGAGGCGACCCGCAACCCGCTGCTGATCTCGCTCTATCGCCAGATCAACGAGGTGCGCGCGCACCAGCAATGGATGGCGATGAAGGACAAGGTCCTGACGCCCGAGCGAATCGCCGACTACAACCGCGACCACGCCGCCCTGTTCGAGGCCATCCGCAGCCGCGACGTCGACAGCGCCGTCGCCATGATCACCAACCACCTGCACTACGCCCGCCGTCAGCTGGTCGGCGCGGTGATGGATTGAGCGGCGGCCCGAGCGCCTGAAGGTCAATTGGTTGGGATTGGGATAGCCGAACGCCCTGTCTTCTCGAATCCGTTGAAGCACCCGATTCTCCAGCTGCAGGGCCCAGGGCTGCCGGCACCGGCGTGACCGCCGCCGCGGGCTGCCGCAAACCAATTTCAGACCACCTGAACAAAATTGATCTAGATTGGTGCGACGTTCTAGCGCATCATCCGCACCGTGCCGTTGCCTCTACCTCCGCGAGTCGGGCAAGGGACGGCACCCACTGAAAACACAAGGCGCCGGGTCGCTGCGACCACGGCGCCGGGGAGCAAGGGGAGAATCGCAAACCCGCGCTGAGCGTACCGCGCCACGGCCGTGATCCGGCCGGGGCGATCGACTCGCATTCTGGGCTGAGTAAGACCTTAGGGGAGAAGGGTACCATGTCCGTCAGTAGCGCATCCAACACCACCGAATACACGCTGAGGCGCGCCATCGATTGGCGCGGAGCCTTCTGGGTCGCCAGCGGCGTTCCCGCCCTGGTATTGTTTTCCATCGGCGGCATCGCCGGCACCGTCGGCGTCCCGGCCTTCGCGGTCTGGATCGTCTCCATGCTGATGGGCTTCATCCAATCCTTCACCTATGCCGAGATCGCCGGCCTGTTCCCGAACAAGTCGGGCGGCGCCTCG
>JAEUKU010000001.1 GCA_016794075.1 Rhodospirillaceae bacterium | reverse complement strand
CGTCTCCGTCACCTGGCCGCCGATCTTGTCGATGGTCTCGCCGAAGAACTGGAAGGTCATCACCGCGCCGGGGATGTCGATGTTCAGCATCTCGCTGATCGGCTTGCCCATGTCGACGGTGTCGAGGAGGGCGAATTCCAGGGCGTTTTCCTCGATCAGCCTGGCGAACTTGTAGATCACCGCCATGCGGTCGCGCGGCGCCATGCGCGACCAGACGCCGGACTTGAACGCCTTGCGCGCGGCCTTCACCGCCGCGTCGACGTCGCTGGCGTCGCCACGCGCCACTTCGGCGATGACGTCGCCGGTGGCCGGGTTGATGGTCTGGAAGGTCTTGCCCTTCTTGGACGGCACGAACTTGCCGTCGATGAAATGGCGGGTTTCCGGCTTCAGCTTGCCGGCGGCCTTGTGCAGCGCCTTCGCATCCAAGGCCCTGGCTTGCTCGAGATTCATGGTTTCCTCCCTGGCTGGATGGCGCGCCTGGCAGGGGGCTTGGCGCGCCCGTCGGTGCTGCTTATAGCGCGCCGCTCCGGGGCTGCGCCAGAGCAACCGCATCGATTGCGACACCGCAACTCACCACGCCGGTTAAGGTCTTATGCTCGCGGCAAAATCGCGCGCCCGCGGAATCAAACGCCGGGGGAAGTCCGTTCGCGCGCCCGCACGCGTTCGCGGTGCAGCGCATAAAGTCCTGACCCGACGATCAGCGCGATGCCGACCCAGGTTGAGGCGACCGGCCAGTCGCCGAACCAGAGCCAGCCGACCAGCACCATCCACAGAATCTGCACATAGATGAACGGCGCCAAGGTGCCGCCCGGCGCCAGGGCAAAGGCCTTGATCATCAGGAAATGCCCCAGCCCGCCCGAGATGCCGAGGCCGAAGAACATCAGCCACAGCAAGCCGTCCACCGGCTGCCAGACGAAGGGCATGGCGAGGCTCAACCCCACCACGCCGGCGAGCCCGGAATAGGCCAGCGAGGTGGCGGCGGAATCCTCGCGCGAGACGGTTCGGGTCAAGGTGGCATAGACCGAGCCGCAGGCGGCGGAGCCCAGGGCCAGCAGGACGCCCCAGTGCGCCATGCCGAAACCGGGGCGGATCACCACCATCACCCCGATCAGGCCGACGACGACTGCGGCCCAGCGCCGCAGCCCCACCTTTTCCTTCATGAAGAAATGCCCGAGCGCGGTGATCAAGAGCGGCTCGAGAAAGGCGACCGCTCCGGCATCGGCCAGCGGCACGTAATGCAACGCCCCGAAGAAGAACAGGGTGGCGGCCAGCAGCAGCACCGAGCGCAGGATCTGCAGCGCCAGGTGCCGCGTCGCGAAGATGCGCCGCCAGCCTGCGGCCGACCAGCTGGCGCGAGCGAAGGGGCGGTCGCCATAGAAGGGCAGGAACAGGAAGTGGAACACATAGCGGCCCCAGGCGACCTGCAGCACGGGCAGGAACAGCGCCGTTTCCTTGGCGAGCGAGTCGAGCAGGGTGAAGACGACGCCGGATCCGAGCAGGAACAGGATGCCGCGTAGCGTATTTTCCATGCGTCAGGTCCCGGCAGCCCGCTCGTCCCGCGCCGCCGGCCCCATGCGTCCCGCCGCTACCGCCTCGATGGCGCGCTTCAGCTCCGGATCGCCGGCCAGCAGCTTCTGGAAATCCTCCGAACCCAGCTCGAGCAGCCGGCAATAGCCGAGCGAGACCACGTCGGCGTTGCGCGGATGGCCGCTGAGCAGCGCCATCTCGCCGAAGAACTCGCCGCTGCCGAGCTCCACCGCCTTGCCCGGAATGAGCACCGCGGCAGCACCGGAGGCAATGAAGAACATGGCATCGCCACGCTCACCGCGCCGCACGATGGCATCGCCCGGCAGGGTCATGCGCGACTTCAGCAGCCGGGCGATGGCGGCGCGCTTCTCCGGCGGCAGCTTGGCGAAGAGGGGCACGCGCTCCACCAGTTCGGCGGCCGAAAGCTCGACGTCGAGCATTCCCTGGCGATCGAGATCGGCCCAGCGCAGATCGCGGTCGCGGATCAAGGCATCGGCCACCTCGCCGCCGACGATGGCGCGCTCCTTCCATTCCTCGTAGCGCTCGGTCTCCATCTGTCGGGCGATGCGGCCAAGATAGCGGCTCTGCAGCTCGCGGGCGAAATCGGGGTATTGCAGGCGCAGGGCGGAAAGCGCGTCGTCGATCGCCTGGCTGCGCTCCTCCACCAGGCGCCGGATCTCGACGGCCGTCTCCTCGCCCAGCAGCTCGGTCAGGCGGTTGCGGCAGAACTCCATCAGCTCGTCGATCACCATGCGCCGGTTGAGCAGGGTCTCGAAGCGCTCCGCCAGCGTCGCCGCCAGCAGGCGCTCGAACCCCAGCCGGTGGTTGAGCCAGATCCCGAGCCGCATGCGCCAGTCGTGGCGCAGGATGACGCGGGCCATCTGCTGATAGCCGCGGCGGCCGCCATCCAGCGCCGCCTCGCGCAGCCTTCCAGCATCGTTCAGCAGAATCGCCGCCACCCGCCGCGGCATGATGCCGTCCTTGAAATTGTCGAAGTAATGCTGCTCCTCCTGCGCGCTCAGGACGGCGAGGCCGACGCAGAGCAACTCGTCCGCCATAAGATCGCCCTGCATCTCGCGCAGCTTGCGGAATTCGGCGATCTGGGCGGCGTAGCGCCGGGTGACCGCTTCGATGGCGTCCGCCTCCAGCCCTTCGCGCCGGCCGATGGCGCGCACCTCGGCGTCGATCTCCGCCACCGCCAGCGACAGGGCGCGGTCGCGCAGGCCGCGATCCAGCACCGAGAGCCGGTCGAGCTTCAGCCAGTGGATGAGCAGGCGCAGCGTCGTGCCATTGATGAACAGGGTCAGCAGCACGAAGCCGGTGACGCCGGTGGCGATGAAGTCGCGCAAGGGCTCCGGCGCGCTGGGATGCTCCACCACCGCGAGGGCCAGCGCCAGCGAGATCGCGCCGCGCATGCCGCCCCACATCACCACCGCCTTCATGCGGTTGTCGACATGCTGGGCGATGCCGATTGCGGTCAGCAGCGGCAGCAACCCGCCGACCACGACCAGGCGCGCCACCAGCGCGGCCACGTAGAGCGCGAGGATGAGGCCGACCTCCGCCCAGCTGGTATGGCGCAGGATCTCCGGCACCAGCATGGCGGCGAGCAGGAAGATGAGCGAGTTGGCCCAGAAGCCGAGCTGGCCCCAGGCGCCTTCCATCCGCTCATGCGTGCCGGGCGACATGCGGGTGCGCCCGAGCGAGCCCACCACCAGGCCGGAGACGACGCAGGCGACGACGCCGGAGACATGGAAATAGTGCTCGCCGACGAAGTAGCTGAGATAGGCGAGCGCGACGGTCAGCGTGATCTCCGCGGTGGCGAAGCGCTTGAGCAGCGGGAACAGATAGCAGACGCCGAGCCCCATCGCCCCGCCGACCAGGCCGCCGCCGATGAACTTGATCGCGAAATCGAGCGGCACCGCGCCCCAGGCCGCCTGCTGGCCGCCCAGCAGCATGCCCACCAGCATGGAGAAGAGGGCGATCGCCGCGGCGTCGTTGAGCAGGCTCTCGCCCTCCACCAGCATGGTGAGCCGCTTCGGCGCGCCGATCTCCTTGAAGATGCCGATGACGGCCGCCGGGTCGGTGGTGGCGACGATGGACCCCAGCAGCAGGCAGGCGATGAGGCCGTAACTCGACAGGCTGGCCAGCGTGAACCCGACCGCCAGCATGCAGACCACCACCGCGATCACCGCCATCACCAGGATTGGCGCGATGTCGTTCATCATGCGCCGCACATCGACGGCGAGCGCGCTTTCGAACAGGAGTGTCGGCAGGAACAGCACCAGAAAGGCTTCGGACGAGATGTGGAACTCGCCCAAGGCGGCGAGAAAGTCGGCCGCCATCTCGCCTTCGGGCATGTGCCCGCGCGCGCCGACCAGCAGGCCGAGCGCGCTGCCCGCAAGCGCCAGCAGCACCGAATAGGGCAGCCGCAGCCGCTGCGCCAAACCCGGCAGCAGCGAGGTCAGCGCCAGGAGGCCGGTGATGCCGAAGACGATCAGGCCGATATTATGCATGCGCCCCTTCTACCCCGCCTTGCTCTTGGCTTCATAGACGCCATCCCAGTCGGCGGGCGGCGGGTCGGCGCGATAGGCGGCGATGCGGGCGGCATAAAGGTCGTAGAAGCCGGCGAGCCCGCCTTCTGCGATGACCTGCGCCAGACGCCGGCACTCGGCCAGTCGCGCCTCGGCCGCGTCCCAGTCCTGGGCCCGGTAGCGCGCGAGCATCTCCTCCTGCGCCGCCTTCAGGGCCTGGAATTCCGGCCTGGCCGCCTCTTCCGTGGCACCGAGGCCGGTATAGATGCGGATCGGCAGCTTCTTGCCCTTCACCCGCACCCGGTCGAGCTCCAGCAGCGCGAAATCATCCGCCGCCGCGGCCGTCTCCTCGCCGATCACCAGGTCGACGCCATAAGCCGGCGACAGGCTTTCAAGGCGCGAGGCGATGTTCACCGTGTCGCCCAGCACCGAGTAGTTGAAGCGCTGCTCCGAGCCCATGTTGCCGACGCAGCCGGGGCCGGTGTTGAGACCGATCCCCACCCTGAGATCGGCATTGGGCTGGCCGGCTTTCGCCGCTTCTTCAGCCAAGGCCGCGTTCAGGCGCCGCAGCTCGGTGCGCATATCGTACGCCGCAAGGATCGCCTGGCGCGGATGGTCGGCGACGTCCACCGGCGCGTTCCAGAACGCCATGATGCAATCGCCGATATACTTGTCGATGGTGCCCTCGCGCGCCTGGATGATGCGGGTCATCGGGGTGAGGAACGCGTTGACCAGATGGGTCAGCGCCTGCGGATCGAGCCGTTCGGAGATCTTGGTGAAGCCGCGGATGTCGCAGAACATCAGGGTGAGCGGCCGGATCTCGCCGCCCAGCTTCAATTGCTCCGGATGCGCGCTCACCCGGTCGACCAGGACGGGCGAGAGATATTGCGCGAAGGCGTCGCGCACGACGCGCTTCTCGCCCTCGGTGCGCAGGTAATTGACCAGCGTGCCGCCGCCGAACATAACGACGGCGGCGAGCGCCGGATAGACCGGATCGAACAGGAAGCCCTGGGCGGAGAATTGCCACCAGGACAGGGCCACCGCGCCGCCGATGGCGGCGAGCAGCACCACCGCGCCGCCGAGCGCACTGCGGCGATAGAGGAAGCCGAGCAGCACCAGGCCGAAGAGGCCGAGGCAATTCAGCTCCAGGCGGTCGGCATAGTACGGCCGGTTCAGATAGACGCCGCCGAGAATCTGCTCGAGGATCTGCGCGTGAATCTCCACCCCCGGCATCACCGGCGCGAGCGGCGTGGCGCGGATGTCCTTCAGACCTTCGACCATCGCCCCGATCAGCACCAGGCGGCCGGAGACGCGGGCGGCGTCGAAATCAGGCGCCATGACATCCGCCAGAGACACGAACCGGCCCGCCTGCAGGCCGCTGTCATAGAGCAGCAATTCGCCGCGGTCATTGACCGGGATGATCGCCTCGCCGATGCGCATCTTGTCGATGAAGCCATCCTCGGTCAGCCGCAGCTGCGCCGTCTGCCCGCCGAGTCCGACGCGCAACGCATCGCCCGCCAAAGTGGGGTGGAGCTTGTCGCCGATCGCGACCACCAGAGGCACGCGACGGATCACGCCATCCGGGTCGGGATCGCCCGCATGCACCTCGCCCAATCCGCGCGTCGCGGCGAGCAATTGCGGCAACGGCAGGATCGCGTAGGGCGCGCTCTGCACCTTGCCGGCGACGCCCGCTTCGGAAGCCGCGCCGATGACGGTGAAGCCGAAGGGGAACGCGATCTTGGGATCGGCCGCGAGCGCGGCATCGTCGGAATAGGCAAAGGCCAGGACCGCCGGCGCGCGGGCGAGCGCCGCGGCGAATGCGGCGTCGGGATCGGGCAGCCGCCCGAGCTGCGCCCGCGCCGCGTTGTATTGCGCGTCTGCCGGAAGATCGGCGGCAATGGCGGCCGGAGACGTGCGGTCGGGCTCCGCGAACAGCACGTCGAAGGCGATTGCCGCAGCGCCCAGGTCGGTCAGCCGGTCGGCGATGCGCGCCAGGGTGCTGCGCGGCCACGGCCATTGGCCGAAGGCATCGAGGGCCTTTTCGTCGATGGCGGCGATGGTGACGGGCAGGGTCGGGTCATAGGCCCTGGGCTGCAAGCGCTGATAGGTATCGAAGGTGAGGTTGCGCAGCTGCTGCAGCGGCAGCGGGTCCGCCCAGCGCAGCGCCAGGGCGCCCGCCAGGATCGCCGCGCCCAGCACCAAGTCCCAACCGCGCTTCATCCGCTTCCCCTGATGAGGCCGGCAGACTAGCATCCCGACTCGGCGCAAAAACAGGCGCAAAGACAGTGAGGGGCGGAGTCACCATGACGGGTCGAACCATGAGCATCGGAATGGTCCCGAGTAGCGTGATCTACCGCAAGCCGGCCCTCGCCGGCCGCGACGGCGTGGTCGCGGCGCAATCGCGCGACGCGGCCGCGGCGGGAGCCCAGATCCTGGCGGCCGGCGGCCATGCGGTGGACGCGGCGGTGGCGACCAGCCTGGCGCTGGGCGCGGTGGAACCCTGGATGAGCGGGCTGGGCGGCGGCGGCTTCGCTACGCTTTGGGATGCCAAGCGGCAGGAAATCCGCTGCCTGGATTACGGCATGATCGCGCCCTCCGGCCTCGACCCCGCCGAGTATCCGCTGACCGGCAAGCCAACCGGCGAGGGTTTCTTCGGCTGGCCCGGCGTGGTCGAGGACCGCAACATCCTCGGCCCCTATTCCATCGCCGTGCCCGGCCTCGTTTCCGGCCTCGGCCTCGCCCACAAGACCTATGGCCGCCTGCCCTGGTCCGATCTGGCCCAGCCGGCCATCGCCCTGGCCGAACGCGGCCTCAGCCTCGACTGGTATGGCGCCCTGTCGCTGCTGGTCGAGGCCAAGGGCCTCGCCCGCTTCGACACCGCGCGCGCCACCTATCTGCCGAACGGCCAGGTGCCGCAGCCCTTCGAGGAGGGCCAGCCGGTGTTCCTGAAGCTCGGCCGCCTGGCCGAGACGCTGAAGCAGCTCGCGGCGGAGGGGCCGGACAAGTTCTATGCCGGCACCATCGGCCAGGCGCTGATCCGGGATCTGAACGCGCTCGGTTGCCGCCTGACCCAGGACGATCTGACCGGCTACCAGGCGCGCTTCATCGCGCCGGTCGAGATCGCCTATCGCGGGGCCAAGGTCTTCGCGCCCTCCGGCCTCACCGCCGGGCCGACGCTGCAGCGCGTGCTGGAGGGCTGGCAAAGCGCTTTCGCCCCAGCCCCCGGCGCGACGCCGGAGCCTGACCACTACCGCGCCTATGCCGCCGGGCTCGACCAGGCCTATCGCGACCGCCTCGCCAATATGGGCGAGCGCAAGACCGAGCCGCGCGAAACCTGCACCAGCCATTTCTGCGTCGTCGACAAGGAGGGAAACGTCGTTGCCTGGACCCAGACGCTGCTGTCGCGCTTCGGCTCCTTCGTGATGTCGCCGTCGACCGGCATCATGATGAACAACGGCATCATGTGGTTCGATCCGGTGCCGGGAAAGCCGAACTCCATGCGCCCCGGCGCGCGACCCTTGAGCAACATGTGCCCGACCGTGGCCTTGTCGGAGCGGCTCGGCGCCGTCGGCATCGGCGCCTCGGGCGGGCGCAAGATCATGCCGGCGGTGGCGCAGGTGCTCTCCTTCCTGCTCGATTTCGGCATGGATCTGGATGCCGCATTCCACACCCCGCGCATCGATGTCAGCGGACCGGGCCTCGCCCTCGTCGACCGCCGGCTGGGCGATGCGACGCTCGGCTCGATCGCCCAGCTGATGACCGCGGAATTCACCGACCTCGCGCCCTATCCGGCGCAATTCGCCAATGTGAGCGCCGTGCAGGCAGCGGCCGACGGCCTGCGCCTCGGTGCCGCCGACCTGGCCTCGGCCTGGTCCGGCGCCGTCACGGCCGACCACGTCCGCACGTAAAGAAAGCAGCAACATGACCAATATACCTGCCCTGCTGTTCGCCCTGCCCCTGCTGCTCCTCGCGGCGCCACCGGGCATCGCCGACCCGATCGTCAGCGAGCAGGCCGCGACGCAAACGACCATCTCGATCGAGGACGGCGCCTATCTCATCAACACGATCAACCGCCGCCACGACGTCACTTCCTATTTCGATGACCGTGAGCCCCCTGGCCAAATGCGCCGCTTCCTGGTCGAAACCGAGATCGACCGCGTGACGCGCGAGGCCGACGACCAGGAGATCGACGTGCAGCGCTCGATCCTGCGCGCCACCGCGCGGCCGCTGACTGCGACCGGGCTGGGCGAGGTCAGCCTGCAAGTCGAGACCGCCGCCGACGAGGTCGCGGTGTCCGGGCCTTATGTGGTGACGACGGTCTGGGGCTGTTGCGTCGAGCAGCCCGCACATGAGGTCTTCAGTCTCTATTCCGGCAAGCGCCTGTTCAGCGCCACCGGCCCGGGCGATTTCGGCGACTGGCTGACCATGGGCAAGAAGGGCCCGACCTATGACCAGCGCATCGTCGCCGCGCATTTCGCCATCACCGGGCGCGACAAGGCGGAGCTGGGCGCGGACCAGGATCGCGTCGCAATCATCACCTACGCGACCGAGGCGGAGCCGCTGCAGCGCGTGGCCTTGAGCGTGCCCGGTGGCCGCGACGGCGATTTGCCGCTGGAATGGAACACCAAGCTGCTCTGGATCACCGCCGACCAGCCGGAGGGCGTCGAGCACAATTTCATCAACCAGGACGGCGACGCCAAGACGGTCTATTCCGGCGTCACCCTGCGCATCCAGCTCGACGACGCGACACGGGTGGAGATCCCGCTCGAAGGCGACCGCCTGGCGCCCGACAAGGCAACCCTGCCCGACGGCTTCAGCCTCGCCGAAGTGCCGCTGCAGTAGCGCGGCGAAGCTCGCACTGCATCTGCCCCCACCACCGCCCTCCCCCTGAAGGGTAGGGAGGGGGCAGATGCAGCGCCGAGTCTGAGACCGCTACGTCACCGGGTCGCTCGGCGTCATTTCCAGCGTCAGGCCGAAATCCTTGAAGCCCACGGCGCGCCAGAAGGCGATGGCGTCGGTGTTCCAGATGGCAGCCTCCAATTGGATCGGCAGATCCCTGGGCAGCCAGTCGCGGCGCAGCAGCGCCAGGGCCGCGCGCCCCAATCCTTCGCGGCGCTGATCGCGGCAGATGTAGAAATGGCGCAGATAGGCGCCGCGATCTTCCGCCCGCCACACGGCATAGCCGCAGACGCGTTCCCCCCGGCGGAACAGCAGCACCTGGTATTCGCCGGCGATCCAGCGCGCCATGCGCGCGCGCAGGTCTTCCAGGGTGAGCGGATAGGGATGCGCCTCGTCCTCCATCAGCTCGAAATTGAGCTGGGCGAGGCAGGCAATGTCGGCCGGAACAGCCCTGGCTATTGTCAGGTCGGCGATGGCGAGGTCGTCGATGCGCGTCGTCATGCGCGCAAGCTACGCGAAGGCCGCCGCGGATTGAAGCGCGTTGGGAGGACCGACGCCGATCAGGCGTCGTTGGCGAAGACCTTGACCA
>JAEUKU010000434.1 GCA_016794075.1 Rhodospirillaceae bacterium | reverse complement strand
AATCCTTGCCTACCGCCTGAACGGCGAGCGCATGCCGGTGCGCAAATACGGACCGCTCTGGCTGGTCTATCCGCTGAGCGACTCGCCCGGCCTGCAGAGCGAGGAGACGCACAGCAAGATGATCTGGCAGATCAAGGAGCTGGAAATCCGGTAGCCGCGCCGCGCCGGGAAATGCGGCCGTGACCCGCACCGCGAGGCCGACGCGATGGGACGCCTGGCTGCCGGCTCGAGGTGTCGCGGGTCGAGATCGAGGGTGGGCGCACCGCCGGCCTGCGCAGCGCCAAGCCGGGCGCCGAGAACATTGTGGTCCGCTTCGAGGCGGTGACGCCGGAACACGCGCGCGGATGGATCGGCGCCCTGGAGCATAACGGCGCGCATGTCCGCATCCGGGTCGGCGACCAGGGCACCGGCATGCCGCTCCACGTCATGGAGCGGATCTTCGATCCGTTCTTCACCACCAAGGAGGTCGGCCGCGGCACCGGGCTCGGCCTCTCCTCGGTGCTCGGCATCGTCAGCGCCCATGGCGGCGCCATCTCGGTCGACAGTGTGCTGGGCAAGGGCACCACCTTCGACCTGCTGTTGCCGATCGAGGCCGCCGCGGCGGCGGACGAATCGCCGGCCGAGGCGGCGGATGGCGCGGGGCAATCGGCCCGCAGCCTCGCCGGCGCGCGTGTCCTGGTGGTCGACGACGATGAAACCGCCGGCCAGGCGCTGGTCGGCATCCTCGACAAGATCGGCTGCGAGCCGGCTTTCTGCCAGGGCGGCGGCGAGGCGCTCGAGCTTCTGGCCGACGAGCCGGCGATGTTCGACCTGATCATCACCGATCTGCACATGCCGCAGATGACGGGGCTGGAGCTGGCGGCGAGCCTGCGGGCGCGCGGATTTCAGCGCCCGCTCGTGCTGGTCACCGGGCGGACGCAGGACGCGGCGCCGCAGGAGCGCGCCAGGCTCGGCATAGAGCTGGTGCTGGCCAAGCCCTTCACCCTGAAGGAGGTCGCCGGAATCGTCTGGAGCGCCCTGAGGCGGGACGGGGAGCGTTCAGGCACCGGCGCGCCCGCGCGCGGCGGCGAGCCGGCGGCGGGCGCGTAGGCCCCTCAGGCGCTGGCGGGACGGATTCCGGCCGACATGGCGGCGGTGGCGAGCTGCGTCCGGTTGGCGACGGAGAACTTCCGGCACAAGGACGTGACGTGGATCTTGATGGTGACTTCGCTCAAGCCCAGCTTGCGGGCGATTTCCTTGTTCGGCGCGCCGCCCACCACGTAGGTCAGCACTTCCTTCTGCCGCTCGCTCAGATCCGGCAGCGGAATCGCGGGCAGCGGGCTCATCAGGTTGCCGCGGCCAAATTCCGCGCTGCTGAGGTCGCCGCTCCACGGCACATAGGCCTGGCCCGACATGGCGAGCTTCAGTGCCATCAGCAGGGACGGCCCCGACATCGCCTTGGGGAACACGCCGATCGCGCCCACGGCAATCAGCGGCTCGACCTCCTCGTTGGCGACATAGCCGGTGATGATGCCGATCGGCAGATCGGGAAATTCGCGCTTCAGGCGTTCGACGGTGCGGCTGCCGTCCATGCCCGGCATGTGGTAGTCGAGCAGGAGCAGCGCGTAGCTCGGATCGGCCCGCAGCTGGGCCACCGCCTCGTCGACATTCTTGGCCTGGCTCATCTGCAGCGTGGGATCGAGCCGCTCGAGCATCTGCGACAGCGCCTCGCGCACCATCGTGTGGTCGTCGGCCAGCAGGACGCGCCAGGGCATGCCCGCCGGGCTCTGGTGTTCGGTGGCTGGATTCACATGCTCGCTCATGCGCCAGGTTCCTTGCCCTCGCGTCGGTTCGGGGCAGTCAACAGTAAGCACAGGAGTGATGAGAAAACGGTTAAGTGCCGGTTTCCCGATGCGCCAAGAGGCCGTGCAAGCGGCGTATAAACGATCGATATAGGCGCTCCGGGGGGCGCCGTCCGAGAGGCACCAACCCGGCCTAGAACTGCTCGGGGATGTTCTGGCTGACCCGCCAGTCCTTCAGCAGCACCCGGCGGCGCTTGGGGTAGCGCTGCTTCAGCGGCCGCGCCTTCTCGATGCGGTCGGCGCGGAAATGGCGGAAGTCCCGGCGCAGCTCGCACCACGCGGCGACCACGCGGGCGCGATCGAAGAAGGCGAGCGCGATGGGCCAGATGACGCGATCGGAGCGCTGCCCCTTCTCGTCGCAATAGGCGATCTTCAGCTTCACCTCGTCGCGAATCGCGGTGCGGATCGGCGCCAGGTCGACGGGCTCCGGCTCGTCCGGCCAGCGCGGCGCCACCATGACACCGGAAAGCTCCACCCGCTCCTTGAGGTCCTCCGGCAGCACCGTGGCGATCTTGGTCAGCGCATTGCGCGCGGCGGCGGCGAGCGTCCGGTCGCCCTTCTGCATCACCCAGCGCGAGCCGAGGACCAGCGCCTCGATCTCGTCGTCGCCGAACATCAGCGGCGGCAGCAGGAAGCCGGGCCGCAGCACATAGCCGATGCCGGCCTCGCCTTCGATCGTGGCGCCCTGGCTGTTCAGCGCCACCACGTCGCGATAGATGGTGCGGACCGAGACCTGCAGCTCGTCGGCCAGGCGCTCGGCGCTGACCGGGCGGCGATGAGCGCGGAGCGCCTGCAGGAGGGCGAGGAGGCGTTCGGACTTGGACATGGCGCCCAGAATGGCAAAGAGCGCGGCCGAGCGCCAGCCTTCTGCTGACAGTCTCTGTCAGGATACGCGGGGACCCCCGGTCGCTACTCCGGCGCCAGTTCCGCCTCGCCCTTCAGGTTACCCGGCTCGTCGCGATAGGTCATCCGTCCGGAGACGACCTCGCCCTGCCAGCGCCGCTCGATCTCCGCGCGCTCCGGCCGGCCGGAGAACCAGCGGATGAATTCGTTGAGGGCCTGCAGCAGGTGATAGCTGGAGGGGTCGTCGGCGACGCCGACGGCATAGTACCAGGGCTCCGGCGCCAGATCGACCGGCAGGCACTCGATCTTGCCGCGCCAGGGACTGTCGGGGCCGGTGGAGGCCCAATGGTAGATCGGCTTGTCGACGGCGAAGGCGTCGACCGACCCTTCCGCAAGGCAGTCGTGGATGCGCCCCTGGTCGGTATAGGCGATGAGGTTGGCGAGCTTCACCTTGCCGCCAGGCCTGGCGAGATTGGCGGCCCAGCGGATGCCGGCAGCTTCCAGGGTGGCAAAAGCGGCGGGATCGTTGATGCAGCCCAGCACCCTGCCTTCGAGATCGGCGATGCCATTGATCCGCTGGTCGCCGGACCGCCGCGCCAGCACGTAGCGCAGATAGGTGTAGGGCTCCGAATAGGCCACGCCGAGCCAGCGGACATTGGGCGGCAGCGCGCTCCACACCACGTCCGCCTCCGGCTCGCCCGGCTTGCGCCCGGCATGCAGCAGCTCGGTGCAGAGGTCCCATGGATGCGGCACGAACTCCGCCGCGACGCCGAGCCATTTGGCGAAGGCCTCGGCATATTCGACATCCAGGCCGACCAGCCGCGCAGCGAAACCCGCCCCCGGCTTGCGGAAGGACAGGCCCTTGAAATCCGGCTCCAGCGCCACGCGCAGGCGACCGCGCCGCTTGACCTCGGCCAGGCGGTCGAAGCCGGGTTCCGCGTGGATCGATTCCGCGCGCAGCAGCTCGGCGAAGGCCGCCGCCGGTGCGGTGCTCTCCCAACCGGCCACGGCGCGGGCGAGCAGGTCGCGCACCCAGGCGTCCTTGGCGCCCGCCCGCGCGCTGGCGGTCTGGATGCCGGCCAGCACCTCGCGCAGCACGCGGTTGTTCTCCGCCATCTGCTCGACCTCGGCGATGGTGCGGGCGAAGGCCTGGCGCAGATGCCCGTTGGTCTC
Source organism: Rhodospirillaceae bacterium (assembly GCA_016794075.1). Lineage (GTDB taxonomy): Bacteria > Pseudomonadota > Alphaproteobacteria > Dongiales > Dongiaceae > Dongia_A. Next base: position 2,184 of record JAEUKU010000434.1, on the reverse strand, counting down.
CTCGACCGCGGCGGAAACATTCATCAGCGTGCTGCGCGTGAGCTCCGCCAGCTTCGACAGCTCCCCCTGCAAGTCATTGAGCTGCACCGCCTGCGCCGCCTGGTCCGCGCTCTTCAGCGTGTCTTGCGCCAGGCTGCGGACCTCCTGGCTCACCACCGCGAAGCCCCGGCCGGCTTCCCCGGCGCGCGCCGCCTCGATGGTGGCGTTGAGCGCCAGCATGCGCACGGTGTTGCCGATCCGCGTGATCCCCTCGAGCACATGCTGCAATTCGGCGGCGCGGTTGTTCAGCAGGCCGACGACGCGGTCGAGCCCCTGGCCGACCTCGCCTTCGGAGGCGCTCACGCGACCTTTGACCTTCTCGACCAGACCGGCGATCGCCTGGTCGGCCGCCACCAATTCGCTCTTGCTGGCCGCGACCGAACGATCCAGGCCGTTGCCCCAGCTCTGCACCTCCGCAACCAGCTGGCCGGCGGTCTCGCTCGCCTGCCCCGCGTGGTTCAGCAGGTTCAGACAATGTCGCAAAAATTGCACGGCACCGCGAACTTGCGCCGGATCCGATGTCTCCTGCATTCCTGGCAGCCCCCCGATCGCTGCGCCCCCTCATCGCTGCGGCGACCGCCGCGCCAATGGCGGTGAACCCGCAATTTACCCGTTTTGCGTAGTTGAAGACAGTTAAACTTTCGTTCATTCTAGGAATACCGCGTCGTTTCCGCCTGTCGGCGTTGCGCCAGCGGCGAAGCGCCTCATTGCCCGGAAACGGCCGGCAACCAGATAAGAAGCGGGGAAACGGGCGGCCGGCGCCGACAGCCCTGGCCGTCATCATCGGGAGGACTTAATCCAATGCCGAAGCGAATTCTGTGTGCCGTCGATGGCTCGAAAGTCGCGGCGAAGGCCGCCGCCGTTGCGGTGGATCTCGCCAGCTCCATGGGCGCCAACGTCACCTTCCTCACCATCAACGTGGTGCCGAGCCGGGTAAAGCAGACGGTCTATTGGGATGCCACGCTGACGGATGCGGCGGAAGCGCAAGCCAACAGGCAGCTGGCAGCGGCCGCCAAGGTTGCCAAGGCGGCGAAGTTCGGCGCTTTCACCTGCGCCACGGCCACCGGCAACGACATCGCCATGGCGATCTGCGCCTATGCGGAACGCAACAAGTATGACCACATCGTGGTCGGCACCGCGATCCGCAACGAGTTGCAGCGCCTGATCCTCGGATCGGTCTCCAGCGGCGTGGTGGCCAAGGCGCCCTGCCCGGTCACCGTCGTCCACAAATAGGACGCGCTTTCGAGCGGCGCCGCTTGCCTCCGGTCGACGGACGTGGCGGCGCCGTTGCCTTATGGAGCCAGTCGATTTAGCGTCAGTGAGCGTCGAAAATTGGCCACGAACCGGCTGCCACTCCGCTAGCCTCGGCGGCCGAATATGGTGATCGGCGCCGCGCGCCAGAGGGTGACCTGCATGCTGCCAGCTTTGTTTCCCGCCAAGCTCCTGCGCTACGGCTTCAAGAAGAAATATCCGGCGCAGCGCTTCATCCCGAAGCAGCAGGACCTGAAATCCAGCTATGACGTGGTCATCATCGGCGGCGGCGGCCATGCGCTGGCCTGCGCGTATTACCTCGCGCGCTGGCACGGCATCACCAATGTTTGCATCCTGGAGAAGGGCTATCTCGCCGGCGGCAACACGGCACGCAACACGGCGATCATCCGCTCGAACTACCTGACGCCGGAGGGCGTGCGCTTCTACGAGCAATCGCTGAAGCTCTATCGCGACCTGTCGCAGGATTTCGACTTCAACATCCTCTATTCCGAGCGCGGCCACTTCACCCTTGCCCACACCGACGCGGCGATGCGCACCAGCCGCTGGCGCGCCGAGGTGAACAAGCAATTGGGCGTCGATTCCGAGCTGATCTACCCGGACGAGATCGCGCGGCTCTGCCCGCATCTCAACATGTCCGACAAGGTGCGCTACCCGATCCTGGGTGCCCTCTATCACCCGCCGGGATCGATCGCCCGCCACGACGCTGTCGCCTGGGGCTATGCCAAGGGCGCGGCGGCGATGGGCGTGGAGATCCACCAGCAGACTCCCGTCACCGGCATGATCATCGAGAACGGCACCATCAAGGGCGTCGAGACGCCGCGCGGCCGCGTCTATGCCAACCGGGTGATGCAGGCGGTGGCGGGCTCGACCTCG
>JAEUKU010000378.1 GCA_016794075.1 Rhodospirillaceae bacterium | reverse complement strand
GGGCCACGATTTCATCATCGACCGCCGCCACCAGGGCCCCGCCGTCGGGCGGCACATGAGCGTCACGGGCGGGTAAGAACACCCCGGCCGCCCAGACCACTCGTCGCCCCATGTACCGCCGTCATGCCAGGGCTTGGCCCTGGCAACCACGAGTTTGCCTGCTGTCACTTGATCTGGCCCGATGAAACGCGTGGATGGCATGGCCAAGCCATGCCATGACGAGCGAGTGAACAAGTGCCAAGCGGCTGGTTTCAATCGATGATGATCTGGTGCGCGAAGTCGTGGCCGTCGCTGATCGTGACCTGGCGGAAGCCGAGCAGCTTCAGCAAATCGAGGAAGGTCGCCTCGTCCGGCTGGGTGTTCTGCTGGAAGAACGAGGTGGCGCGGGCGACGGCGGTGAAGGTCGCCAGCAGCGCGCGGGCGCGGTAGATGGTGTTGAGCTCTCCGTCCCGCAGGCCGACGATGATGAGCTTCTCCGAGTCGTTGCCCTTGGCGAAGACCGCGTAGGGCGGCGCGTATTGGCCGCCGACGAGCTGCTTGGTGAGCCCGATGATGAAGCTCTGGCGCCGCACCTGGTCGCTGCCGGGCAGGACATAGACCTCGGCGACGTAGTGCTCGATCGTCTGGGGCTTCGGGTAGTAGTAGCCCTCGTGGTGGTCGCCTTCCTCCTCGGCCGCCTCGGGCGACATGGCGGTAGGCTCGACCAGCACCGCATCGCCCGAGTTGTCCTGGGCCCGCCCCTCGCCCGCCGCCAGAGCCGCCAGACACACGACGCCGAGCGCCGCCAGAACCACGCGCATTCATCCCCCTTTGCCCCGCTCTTCCCGCTGCGGGGTGGCGCCAGTATACTCCGCCGCCAGCTTTAGGGGAGTCCACCTTGACCGCGCCGACAATCGCCTTCATCGCCGCCGATACGGCGGAGGCCAGGGAGGCGGAGACGCGCTTGCTCGCCCGCTACGGCAAGCAAGACCGGCAGAGCGCCGACATCCTCGTGGTGCTGGGCGGCGACGGCACCATGCTGCGCACCCTGCACGAATGCATGAGCCGGCCGCGGCCGATCTTCGGCATGCATTGCGGCACCGTCGGTTTCCTGATGAATCGCTTCGATGTCGAGGATTTGCCGGCGCGCCTCGTCGCGGCGAAGCGCGCCAGGCTGCACCCGCTGCTGATGCGTGCCAAGGACAAGGACGGCAAGGAGCAGCGCGCGCTCGCCATCAACGAAGTCTCGCTGCTGCGCCAGACTGCGCAGGCGGCGAAGATCGGCATCTCCATCGACGGCGTCGAGCGCCTGCCCGAGCTGATCTGCGACGGCGTGCTGATGTCGACGCCGGCCGGCAGCACCGCCTACAACCTCTCGGCCCATGGGCCGATCCTGCCCATCGGCGCCGGCGTGCTGGCGCTGACGCCGATCAGCGCGTTTCGTCCGCGGCGCTGGCGCGGCGCCATCCTGCCGCAGCGCGCCGAGGTCAAGTTCACCATCCACGAGCCGGAGAAGCGTCCGGTCAGCGCCACCGCCGATTTCATCGAGATCCGCGACGTGCGCGAGGTGGTGGTGACGCAGGACGACAGCGTCAGCCTCACTCTTCTCTTCGATCCGGAGCATCACCTGGACGAGCGGATCCTGCGCGAGCAGTTCCTCGGCTGACCCGCCCGGCGACGAAGCCGGCGATCGCCGCGACCAGGCGGTCGACGTCGCGCTGGAAATCCGCGAAATCGGGCCGCTTCTCGATGCGGTCCTCGTCCATGTAGAGCGCGCGGTTGATCTCGATCTGCAGCGAGTGGCGGCTCTCTTCCGGGCGGCCAAAGCGCGCCACCAGCTCGGCGCCCTTGAACGGATCATTCAGCGCCACGCGGTAGCCGAGGCCGGCCAGGAACTCGGCCACGAAATGCGTGAAGTCGCGGCCGCAGCTCGACCCGTCGCGGTCGCCGAGGACGATGTCGGCGCGCGGGATGCTCTGGCCGCGCTTGCGCCCGGCCGAGCGCATGGAATGGCAGTTCACGTGCCAGGCCTCGCCATGGCGACGATGCGCCTCGTCCAGCAGGCTCGCGAGCTCCAGGTGATACGGGCGGTGAAAGCCCTCGATCCGCGCCAGGATCTCCTCGACCCGCAAGCCGCGGTCATAGATCGGCACCGTACCCTTGATCAGCCGGCGGATGAGGCCGAGGCCCATTTCCGCCTTCTCGCTCTCCACCACCGGGTGCGGCCACGGTTCGCCCAGCATGGAAAGATCCACCTCATGCTCGTGCCGGTTGGGGTCGATATAGGACCGGGGGAACAGGGCCTTCAGGAACAGGGCGCCATGCGCCGGGGCGGTCTCGAACAATTCGTCGACGAAGGCGTCCTCGGCCCGGCGCAGCAGGTCGCGCGGCGGGGCGTGGTCGAAATCCGCCGGATAGTCGCGTCCGCTGTGGGGCGAATCGAAAACCAGCGGCAGCGCCCGCCGCGCCGGGCGCAGGGTCACGAGGACGCCGGGAACGTGGCGCGCGGGCGCAAAACCCGGCGGTATGGCGCTGTGGCTTGTCATCGGGGTTCCACGCGGTATTGTTCAGGCTTCGTCCCTCACGTCAACAGGAAGCGGAACGTGGCCGATTATCCGCGCAGCATGGACATGTTGCGCCGTCTGGTGGCCTTCGACACCACAAGCCGGAACTCGAACCTGGAACTGATCGATTTCGTGCGGAACCATCTCGACGGGTTCGGCATCGCGAGCCAGCTGGTGCCCGATGCCACGGGCAAGAAGGCCAATCTCTACGCCACCATCGGGCCGCAGGACGTTCCCGGCATCTGCCTCTCCGGCCATACCGACGTGGTGCCGGTCGACGGACAGAACTGGTCGAGCGATCCGTGGCAGATCACCGAGAAGGACGGCCTGCTCTACGGTCGCGGCACCTGTGACATGAAGGGCTTCCTCGCCGTGGTGCTGAGCTGGGTCGGGAAATTCTCTGCTGGCGAACTGAAGACTCCCGCCCACCTCCTGCTCTCCTATGACGAGGAGGTCGGCTGCCTCGGCGTGCGCGGCGCGCTCGCCAAGATGAAGGAGATGGAGATCAAGCCCAAGGGCTGCCTGATCGGCGAGCCGACCGACATGAAGGTGTCGACCGCGCACAAGGGCAAGAAGAGCATGCGCTGCCACGTCCATGGTCACGAATGCCATTCCTCCCTGGCGCCCAAGGGCGTCAATGCCGTCGAATACGCGGCGGAGGTCATCGCCTATCTCAAATCCATGGCACGGCGCTTCGAGGCGGAGGGGCCGTACGATGCCGATTACGACGTCGCCTGGACCACGGTGCATACCGGCATCGTGCAGGGCGGCACCGCGCTCAACATCGTGCCCAAGGATTGCCGCTTCGATTTCGAGTTCCGCCATCTGCCGCAGGTCGACCCGGAGTCGCTGCTGGCCGAAGTGCAGGGCTTCGCCGCGAAGCTGGAAGCCGAGATGAAGAAGGTCGCGCCGGACTCCGGTTTCAGCTGGCAGCAGATCTCGGCCTTCCCCGGCCTCAACACGCCCGAAGGCGCCGAGATCACCGTGCTGGCCAAGGCGCTGGCCCAGGCCAACGCGACGACCAAAGTCGCCTTCGGCACCGAGGCCGGGCTGATCCAGCAGGCCGGCATCCCGGCGGTGATCTGCGGTCCCGGCAGCATCGACCAGGCGCACAAGCCGGACGAATACGTGGCCCTGTCGCAGCTCGCCTTGTGCGAGGCCTATATGGACCGGCTCGACGCAAGGCTGCGGTCCTGACGGAATGCACAAGCACGAACTGACCCGGGCGAAGATCACCTGCCTGGTTCTCGGCGTTGCCGGCGGGGCGCTGTTCTACCTGCTGCATCTGCCGCTGCCCTGGATGCTGGGCGCGATGGCGGCCACCACCATCGCGGCGATGAGCGGCGTTCGCGTGGCCCTGATGCCGCGCCTGCGCCTCGCCTTCATCGCCATCCTCGGCGTAATGCTGGGCAGCGCCTTCACCCCCGAGATCGTACGCAGCATCGGCCTGTGGCTTGGTTCCTTCGGCTGGCTGGCGGTCTATGTGATCATCGCCACGGCCGTGGTTTTCGCCTTCTATCGCCGTGTTGCGCGCTATGATGATGTCACCGCCTACTTCTCTGCCGCGCCTGGCGGCCTGTCCGAGATGATCCTGGCCGGCGGCGCGCTGGGGGGAGACGAGCGGCGCATCTCGCTGGCCCACGGCGCGCGCATCCTGACCGCGATCTTCGCGCTCTCCTTCGGATATCGCTGGTTCGGCGGCTATGTGCCGCCGGCCGATGGCTCGCCGGTGCTCGCGACCGTGCTCGCGCTCGAGGATTGGGCGTTGCTGATCGGCTGCGGCATCGCCGGCATCCTGCTGGCCCGTACGCTGCGTATCCCGGCCTATGCCCTGGTCGGCCCGATGGTGCTGAGCGCCATCGCCCACGGCGCCGGCCTCACCCATTCGCGACCGCCGGTCTGGCTGGTGGCGATGGCACAGATCGTCGTCGGCGCCATGGTCGGCTCGCGCTTCGACGGGGTGAAGCCGCGCGTCGTCGGCCAGGCCCTGCTGCTGGCGACCGGCGCCACCATCGTCCTGCTCGCCTTCGCCGCCCTGTTCGGCGAGGCGGTGGAGCGCAGCGTCGGCATTCCCTTCTCCGCCGCCTTGCTCGCCTTCGCCCCGGGCGGCCTCGCCGAGATGAGCCTGATCGCGCTGTCGCTCGACGTCGACGCTGCCTATGTCTCCAGCCACCACATCGTGCGCATTTTCATGATCGTGCTGGCGGCGCCGGCGCTCTTCCGCCTATTGCGCCGCGGCTAGCGCCTTCACCGCCCGCAGGTCCACCTTGCCGCTGCCCAGCACTGGCAGCGCCTCGATGCGGCGCAAATCGGCGGCCTTAGGCAGCCACAGCTTCGGCAGGTCGGCCTGCGCGAGGCCGTCCCAGACCAGCTGCGGCCCCATCGCCTCGTTGGCGACGTAGAAGGCGACCAGCCTTTCGCCCTTCTGCGGGTCCGGCACCGCGGTGACACAGGCGCCCTCGATTCCCGGCAGGCGCAGCATCGCTTCCTCGACCTTCAGATGCGGCACCATCTCGCCGCCGATCTTCGAGAACCGCGACAAGCGGTCGGTGATCTTGATGAAGCCGTCCTCGTCGAGCACGGCGATGTCGCCGGTCACGTACCATTCGCCGCGCAGCACCTTCTCGGTCGCCTC
>JAEUKU010000373.1 GCA_016794075.1 Rhodospirillaceae bacterium | reverse complement strand
ATGTTCAAAGCCCTCCTGCTCACCGAAAAAGACGGCAAGGTCACGTCCGAGATCACCCAGCTCGACGAGGAGCGCCTGCCGGAAGGCGATGTCATCGTCCGGGTGCAGTATTCGACCCTCAACTACAAGGACGGGCTGGTGCTGAACGGCCTCGGCCGGCTGGTGCGCTCCTATCCGCACATTCCCGGCGTCGATTTCGCTGGCGTGGTCGAGGCCTCGCAGCATCCGGGCTTCAAGCCGGGCGAGGCGGTCATCCTCACCGGCTGGCGCGTGGGCGAGGTGCATTGGGGCGGCTATGCCGAGAAGGCGCGGGTCAAGGGCGACTGGCTGGTGAAGCTGCCGGCTGATCTCACCGCGAAGCGCGCCATGGCGATTGGCACGGCGGGGTTCACCTCCATGCTCTGCGTCATGGCGCTGGAATCGCATGGGCTGAAGCCCGGCGCCGGCGACGTGCTGGTGACGGGTGCGGCCGGCGGCGTGGGCAGCGTGGCGACCGCGATCCTCGCCAAGCTCGGCCATCGCGTGGTGTGCTCGACCGGGCGCGCCGAGACGCATGCCTATCTGAAGGACCTCGGCGCCGCCGAGATCATCGACCGCGCCAGCATCGAGAAGCCCTCGGGCAAGCCGCTGGAAAGCGAGCGCTGGGCCGGCTGCATTGATTCCGTCGGCGGGTCGACTCTCGCCGCCGTCTTGCCGCAGATGAAATACCGGTGCTCGGTTGCTGCCTGCGGCCTCGCGGGCGGCACCAAGCTCGAAACCACCGTCATCCCCTTCATCATCCGCGGCGTCAACTTGCTCGGCGTCGACAGCGTGATGTGCCCGATGGAGCAGCGCAAGGAGGCGTGGCAGCGCCTCGCGCGCGACCTGCCGATGGACAAGCTCGACGCGATGATCGAGCCGGCGAAGCTCGAAGACCTTGGCCGCCTGTCGAAACAGATCCTCGAAGGCAAGATCCGCGGCCGCGTGGTGGTGGAGCTCGGCGCTTAGTGGGCGGTTTCTGGCTCTCGCCGCCAACACCATCGTCACCCCGGCCTTGAGCCGGGGTCCATTGGTCCGCCTGCGCCAAGCCCTGTCATGGACCCCGGAACAAGTCCGGGTTGACGAGCGGAGCGGCTGGACGATTGTGCGATCGAATTGCGAAAGGCGCGGCTGCCAATGCCGGTCTACGCGCTCTCGGTCGACCCGGTAATGCGGTAGAGCCGCTTCACCTCCGCCGCCGGCAGCTTCGCTTCCTGGTCCGGGTGCAGCTTGCGCACGAAGATGGCGTCGTGGGTGCGGCGCAGGAACTGGCGCACCATGCCGCGGCCGTCGTTGAATTCGACGGCGACGAAGCAATTGGGCGTGATCGGCCGGTTCGGGTTCACGTAAAGCAGTTCGCCGGCGAAATAGCGCGGTTGCATGCCGTCGCCGTCGGCATAGAGCGCGAAGGCGTTGGCGACGCCGCGCAGATTGGCCGGCCGCTCGATGAACTCCTTGGCCTCGTCGGCGACAAACCAGAAGCCGTCCCAGCCCTCGCGGAAGGCGCTGTAGACGGGCAGATCGCGCTGCGCCGTGGCGGCGTTGAGGCTGACCGGCCGGGCGCCGGCGGGTGCTGCGCGCGGCGCCACGCTCTGGCCGCCTTCGATTCCCGCTAGCTGCAGCACCGCGCCGGTGGGCACGCCCTGGCGCACGAACATTTCCTCGAGCGCCCGGGCCAATTCGAAGGGCAGGTATTTACGCTTATAGCGATCTTCGTAATGCTGGTAGCGGGTCAGGCTCCAGCCCAGCGAATCCGATACGGCGCGCATGGTCAAACCCGCTTGTTCGCGCAGTTCCTTCAACCGCCGGGCAACCTCCGAAACCTCCGACATCAGCCGCCGTCCCATCCCGTAAACCGCAAAGACCGTAACGCAGTTTACGTTATTGGTCTGGCCGGCGCAACCCCGCCTGTGCCACCGCGGCTTCGCCGCAATCCCGCCACCTTCTGCGGTCAGACAGGAGCCAGCAACGGAACCGGCGGACCCGGCCGGCGTTAACGTCAGCGCAGCCTGTCCGGCTCATCATGCGGGGAGCGATGCCATGAGCAACGTCTATGCGATCAGCGAAATCGTCGGCACGTCCGAAACCAGCATCGAGGATGCCATCCAGCAGGCCGTCAACGTGGCCGGCCAGTCGATCCGCCATCTCGACTGGTTCGAGGTCACCGATCTGCGCGGCCATATCAAGGACGGGCGCGTCGCCCATTTCCAGGTCGCCGTCAAGCTCGGCTTCCGCTACGAGGGCAAGCAGGCCTGAGGCGGCGCCTCCCGCCATCGGTCACGAGCAAAGGGAATCTATGGCTTCTGCGATGCGAGCGGTCGCCCGCAGACTTGGGCGCGGGCTTGTGGCGGCGCTGTTCGGCGCGCTGGCGCTGCCGGCGGCCGTCGCCGACGACACGATCCGCTTCACCGTGCTGGAGGAGAACGATTCGATCTGGTCCGGCACCGACAAGTACTATTCGCAGGGCCTCGGCTTCGCGCTGCTGACCGGCGATCTCGCTCCGGAGAGCGGCACCAACGCGCCCTTCGATCTGCTGGCGGATTGGGGCGTGTTCGCCGATACCGGCGCGCGCTCGCGGCGGTACGAGATTTTGCTGGGCCAGCAGATCTACACCCCGGAAGACACCCTCGCCGACAATCCCGATCCGCATGACCGGCCCTATGCCGGCTGGGCCTTCGCCGGAATCGGCCTGATCCAGGACACCGACCGGCGACGGATGGATCACTTCGAATTGCTGGCGGGCGTGGTCGGGCCGACGGCCTTCGGCGAGACGGTGCAGAACGACTGGCACCAATTTATCGGCGTCGCCGAAGCCGAGGGCTGGGATCATCAGATCCATGACGAGCCCGGCGTGATGCTGACCTACGAGCGCAAATACCGCTTCCTGGCGCCGCTGGGCGAGGGCTTCGGCGCCGATGTCATCCCCGAGGCGGGTGTCACGGTCGGCAACGTGATGACCTATGGCCAGGTCGGCGGCATGCTGCGCATCGGCCGCAACCTGGAGGCGGATTACGGCCCGGCGCGGATGCGGCCGAGCCTCTCCGGCACCACCTATTTCAACGGCGACGATCTGGTCGGGGATTTCGGCTTCTACTTTTTCGTCGGCGCGCAAGGCCGCGCGGTGGCACGCAACATCTTCCTCGACGGCAACACCTTCCGCGACAGCCGCGACGTCGACAGCAAGCCGCTTGTCGCCGATCTGACCGGCGGTGTGTCGCTGTTCTGGACCGACGCGGTGAAGCTCGACGTTATGGCCATCCATCGCACCAGGGAATTCGACGGCCAGGACAAGGCCTGGGATTATGCCGGCATCAACCTGACGCTCGGCTTCTAACCCGAAACCAGCAGTCCGTGCTGCAAGGCCAGGCCAATCACCCGGCCGAGGCGCTCTGGGTCCATCTCGGACCCACAGGCTTCCGCTGCCTGGGCGAGCGTCGTCGGCTGCCGGGCCGCCGCGAGGAACGCCAGCGAGTCCGGCCCGATCTCCTGCGCGACCAGCGCGCGCTGCGGCCGGCAGACGAGCAGCGCATGCGGCCGCGGCGCCATGTCGAGTGCGGCGAGGTCGGGCTCGGCGGCCTGGTGCGCCTGCCACAGCACTTCGACCGGGTAGCGCAGCTCGAGCAGATGGACATGCGCCGCCAAGCGCATCGGCAGATCGGCCAGGGCCTCGGGCGGCACGCGCGCGATCTCGGCTTCACCAAGCAGCGTCTCGACCGGTGCGTGAAAGGCGCCGATGCGGGCGAATTCGAAGCGCGCCATCTCGGCGACATAGGGCAGGGCGGCCAGATCCGACAGGGTCTCCAGGAATTCGGCGAAGCCCTCGCCGTATTCGAACAGGCAGGGCCTGGCCGGCGGCGCCTGCAGCACGAAGGCCCGCGCCGCCTGGGCGAAGAAGTCCTCGCCCAGCAGCCGCATCGTCACGGGAAAATTCGCCTTCAGCGCCTCGCCGAGGCCGATCAGAAAATTGTTGCGGTAGATGCGCAGCCGTTCCTCGGCGTCGAAGGCATCGGCGACGATCACCTCGGCTAGGCTGTCGCTGCGTCCTTCCAGCAGATAGTCGCGATACGCCTGCTGCAGGGCGGCGAGGCCCATGCCGGCGCTCATGCGAAGGCCTTGGCCGTGGCGCGGCGCGGCGGCGCCAGGGCCAGCTTGGCCCCCGCCTTGGCCGATTCCGCCAGCAGGATGTCGAGATCGGGAATCCGGCTGTCCCATTCGATCAGCGTCGGCAGCGGCCCGAGCAGACCGAGAGCCCGGTCGTAGAGCGACCAGACGTCCTCCGAGACCGGCGAGCCGTGATCGTCGATGCGGATCGAGCGGTTGCCGATGCTGCGCAGGTGATGGCCGGAGAGGTGCAATTCGCCGACCGGCAGCTCCGCCACAGCTTCCAGATATCCGATGGCGTCGAACTCGTGGTTCATGGCGGAGACGAAGACGTTGTTGACGTCGAGCAGCAGCCCGCAGCCGGTGCGGGCGCAAAGCTCGGCCAGGAATTGCGGCTCGGCGCGGTCGGAGTGGCGATAGCGCAGATAGGTCGACGGGTTCTCCACCATCACCGCGCGGCCGAGCGCTTCCTGGAATTGCTGCACATTGGCCGCCATCACCGAGAGCGCTTCCTCGTCATAGGGGATCGGCAGCAGATCGTTGAAATAGGCGCCGCTGGTGACGCTCCAGGAGACGTGATCGGAGACCGCCGCCGGCGCGATCCGCCGCACCAGCGCGGCGATTCGGTCGAGATGCGCGGAATCGAGCCCATCGGCCGAGCCAAGCGACAGACCGACGCCGTGCAGGCTGATGGCATAGTCGCCGCGCAGGCTTTCCAGCAGGTCCAGCGCGGCGCCGCCACCGAGGAAGTTCTCGGTATGCACCTCGATCCAGGCGACATGCGGCCGCTCGGCGGCGAATTGCGCATGGTGCGGCGCGCGCAGGCCGATGCCGGCCGCGATCGGCAGATGGGAACAGGATGGAAGCCGCGAATCCTCCAGCATCTCAACCGCCCTGGTGGAATCCCGTAGCCGGAATCGGTGCCGGCCGCTCCGCGCCGCCCCAGATGATGAGCGGGCGCAGCCAGGCCAACTCGGCGCGGTCATCATAACGGACCCGGCCGTCGGCTGTCAGCGCGACGCCGAGCATGTCCCAGATTTGACTCAACGCCGTCGCCGATCCCCCAAGATTCGACCCTTGCGCGATGTGCCGCTCCGCCAAGGGCGCCAGCACGGGCGCGCCGAGCAAGTCGTCGCAACGCTGCAACAGCCTCGCCGTCGGCCATTTCACCGTGGCGTCGGCGCCTTCCGCCAGGACCGCGCGCAGGCAATCGCTGAAACCGATTCTGCCGCCGCTGGCCTTCAGCGCTTCGATCTCGGCCAGCAAAACGAACAGCGCGCCGCCCCAATAGATACCGGCGCGCCCGGCATTCTCCAGACCGATCTCGGTCATCGCCGGCATGCCGCGGGGCATTTGTCCGATCCATTCGCGCCAGATGTCGTCCTCGGATTTCCACCCCGCGCGGGCGCGCAGGATCGGCTCGTAGAACGTGGCGATGCCCTCGTTGAGCCAGGCCCCGGTGTCACGCATCAGCGGCGATCCGAGATGCAGGAGCTCATGGACCAGGACCCAGTCGTCGTAGAGATCGGCGGCGCTCGCCTGCCTGCCCACCAGAACGGTGACGACCGAGCCGCCGAGCGACATCACCCGGCCGAAGGGAATGCCGCCGCGCTCGCTCGGCACCAGGACGACCAGGCCGCCTTGTGCCGGGGAGCGCGCCCAGAAGCGCCGGTTGCTCTCCGCCGCCGCGGACACCCAGGCGGCGAGCGTTGCGGGCGCCAGCTGCAGACTGTCCGCCGGCATCGCCAGCCTCAGCTGCGGATCACCCGGAACGGCGGCGACGCCGACCGATCCCAGCAGAATCGGCCCGACCTCGTCGATGCGCAGCAGCGGGACGACGTAGCGTCCCTCCGCATCAGGCTTCAAGGCGGTCTGGATCTCGCCGCCCTGGGGAAATTCGACGCGGAAGCGGAGCGTCGCCGCGGCCTCGGTTTCGGGCAAGGGCAGCAGGAAGCCGGGCGAGACCAGGACGCCGCCGTCATAGGGCATGGCCGCGCCCATGTCGTTCGCTTCCGCCGCGAAGGCGCCGAGATCGAAGCCGAAATGGCCGTTCCCCGTACCGTGCTGCGTGGCATCAGTCGTCCAATGGCGGCGATCGCTGAGCGCCGTGAAGCGCTCGACCTTCAGGGCCGGATCGCAGACCGCGGTGATGTCGAGCTTGGTGGCGGCGTTGTCGAGGAGCGTGATCCGGTAGTCGCAGACCCGATCGTCGGCGGTCGCGGCCGGCGCCGCCGCGAAGGCGCCGCACAGGAGCGCGGCCAGCGCCCCGAGAATCAGGCGTTCAGGCCGAACCCGGCGCGTCATGGCCGATATCCTGGACGATGCCCCATTCGAGCCAGCCGCGAAGGAACCCCGCGGCGCGCATCGCCGCCGCCTCGGCCTCCACCCGCGCCGCGATGGTCTCGCAGATCTCGCCGAAGCTGGCGCCCGCTCGGGCGGCGGCAAGCGCATCCTGCTCGAGCGGATCGATGGCGCGGAACTTGAGGTCGTCGCCGATGCGCCAGACCATCAGCCCGCCGTCGCGGCGCCGGTCCCGGTCGAAGGCGGCCCGCGGGTCGGCGAGCAGCAGCGGCCGGACGACATCCACCGGCGTCGACACGGCGAAGCAATCGAGCGTCGGGTGCAGGACCAGCGTCACGCCGCCCCAGAGCTCCGGCGGGATCGCGGCCAGCTGGGCGACGCCGATGACCGGCGCGTCGGCGGCATCGAAGGCATGCGCCAGGGCCCAGTCGAAGCGCGCCATGTCGGTGAGCCATGGATCGTCGCGGTAGGGCGCTTCGCGCGCGAGGAATTGCGGCAGCAGGCGGCCGGCCCAGCGGATCGAACGGGTGGTGGAGGGGTGGCGCGCGACATAGGCGCGGGCCAAGTGGTCGAACGCGGCGTCGCCGGCCAGCGCCTTAAGGCCCGGGAGGTCGACGGCCAGGGATTCCACCAGCCGCGCCCAATAGGCGTTCCGGTAGACCCCGAACATCGCGCCGGCATCTTCGCGCGCATTGCCATTCACGTGCGACAGAATCTCGCGCGAGCTCCCGAGCAGGCCGTCCTGGAACAGGCGCTCCATCTCGGCAAGGGGCATCACGCCACCTCCTGGTCCGGGCCGGCGGCCGCCTCGGCGATGCGCCGCGCCCGCGCCAGTTCCTCCGCCAGCTCGGCGAAGAGCGGAATCTTGTCGTCGCGCTCGATCATGGTGGCGACCGGACCGAAGCGCCGCACTGCGTGGGCATAGAGATCCCAGACGCCGTCGACCACGGGATGGTCGTGGGTGTCGATGATGTATGTGCGGTTGTCCTCGTGCCCAGCCAGGTGGACATAGGCGACCAACTCCGGCGGGATGGACTCGATATAGGTCTCGGCGGCAAAGCCGTGATTGAAGGCGCTGACATAGACGTTGTTGACGTCGAGCAGCAGGCGGCAGCCGGACCGCCGCGCCATCTCCGCCATGAACTCCCATTCGGGGATCGTCGATTCCGCGAAGGTCACGTAGGTCGAGGCATTCTCGATGGCGATCTCGCGGCCGAGATGATCCTGCACCTGACCGATGCGGCCGCAGACATGGCCGAGCGCCTCCTCGGTCAAGGGCAAGGGTAGCAGATCGTGCATGTTGAGGCCGGCGACGCCGGTCCAGCACAGATGATCGGAAACGATCGCCGGCTCGACACGGGCGGCGAGCGCCTTCAGATCGTCCAGGTAGGCGCGGTCGAGCGGATCGGTCGAGCCGATCGACAGCGACACGCCGTGCATCACCATCGGGTAGCGCGCGCGGACCGCCATCAGATTGGCGAGCGGCCGCCCGCCCGCCACCATGTAGTTCTCGGAAATGATCTCGAACCAGTCGACGCGCGCGGCCGTCGTCCGGTCGCCATCGAGGATGGCCGGATAGTGCTGCGGCCGCAGGCCGAGGCCGAAGCCCAGTTGGGTGACGTCGCGCATGCTCATCATCCGGGATCGCGCCGGAATGAAAAAGGCGCCGGCCTGGACCGGCCGGCGCCTCGATTCCTGCCGACCCGGATCAGCCTTCGATCACGGTGCCGCCGGCGGCCGTGCAGGCCTCGGCGCTGGACTGCTCGACCCAGCCCTGGCCCTTGCAGGCGTTCTGGCCCTTGCAGGAATTGCTGGCGCTCTTGCACGCGCTCTGGCCCTTGCAGGCGTTGATGCCGCCGCAATGCACGCTGTCGGCGCTGGC
>JAEUKU010000326.1 GCA_016794075.1 Rhodospirillaceae bacterium | reverse complement strand
CGGCCGTCGCGCCCCACCGGCTTCTCGAACAGGACGGCCGGTCCCTGTTCGGCCAGCAGCCGGGTCTGGATCTCGGTCATCTCCAGATGCGGATCGACCGGGACGGAAACACGCTTGAGCCGGCCGGCCTGCTCCAGGCGGTGCATGAATTCGCGCAATGAATCGTAGGGCATCGGCAGGCTGCGGTTGTTCGGCGCGCATCCTATCGGCTTTGCCCGGGTCAGCCAACCGGCCTATGCTATGTGTCACAGGATCGATTCAATGCCCGCCAAAGACGCAATCCCCCGCGAATTCGAGGATCTTTTGACCCCCGCCGGCAGGCGCGTGCTGGCCGGCCGGGCGCCCGATGTCTGCGGCGCCCTGGCCGACCCGCGCCGGCGATTCGTGGCCCTTGCGGGCATGGTGGCGACGGCCAAGGCCGAGCGCCTGCGCCAGGTGCTGGAGCGCGAGATGGCGCCGCTGCTCTCCGATCTGGCACAGCCGATTCCCCCGGAGACGATCTGGGAGATGAAGCGCAACTACGATGACTGGCTGCCGAAGACCGTGCGCTGCCGCACCGCCTATCTGGAGAACAAGCGCGGACAGGCCTGGAAGCGGGCCAAGGCGATCGGCCTCATCGATCTGCTGTCTTCGCCGAGCCTGGTCGCCTTTGCCGAGGCAGTGCTCGGGCGCCGGCTCGATCCCAAGGGCGGGCAGCAGGTGCTGCGCTATGGTCCCGGCGACTATGCCGGCCCGCATACCGACCATGTGCCGGAGATGAAGCGCGCGGCCAAGGGCTATCTCGACATTCATTTGACGCTGTCCTCGCCGACGGTGGCGCACCAGTACCTGGTCTACGCCAGGGGCGGCCATTTCAGCGAGATCGTGCCGGTGCAGGAGACCGGCTGCCTGACGGTCTACCGCCTGCCCTTCTGGCACTACACCACACCGCTCGCCGCCAAGCCGGGGCAGGAGAAGAGCGCGGCGAGGTGGGTGCTGCTGGGGACGTTCCTGTTCGGGAAAGAGCCGAAGCGGAGACTGCCGCCACAAACACAATCGTCACCCCGGCCTTGAGCCGGCGTCCATGTCGCAGCCTGCGCCCTGTATCAAGATGGATCCCGGCTCAAGGCCGGGATGACGAACGAGTTGCCTAGGCGTCCTTGCGTTCAAGCCGACTCCGCAATGCCGCCAGCTCTGCCTCCAGCGCCTTGTTGCGCTGTTCCAATTCGCTCATCGCCGCCGCAACGGCCTCGGCCGGGAACAGCTGCGGGATGTGCTGTGGGCAGTTGCGGTCCCAGGCATTGACGCGGAACAGGATCGCCTGCTCGATCCGCGCGCCGTATTCCTGGTCCGCCAGCGGCGCGATCTCGGCCGGGTCGGTGGTCACCCGCGCCTCGCCCCAGATCTTCAGGCGGCGGCGGTTCGCGTAATCCATGACGAAGAGGAAGGCCTTGGGGTTGTCCCGCAGATTGCCGGTGGTGATGTATTGCCGGTTGCCGACGTAATCGGCGAAGCCGATGGTGCGGTCGTCCACCACCTTGAGGAAGCCCGCCGGGCCGCCGCGATGCTGGATGTAGGGTTGCCCGTCGGCGCTGACCGTCCCGAGATAGGCGCTGTTGGCTTGCGCCAGGTAGGCGGCTATGTCGGGCGTGATCGTGTTGCCGAGATCGTGGCTCGCCTCGCGCTTGGCATAGGCGGCGCGCGAACCGCGCTCCGCCTGGACGGCTCGGGCGCTGGGCGAGAAGGCGAAATCGTAGTTCAGCATGGCCGGTCTCCCGAATGAACCCATGCCTGGGATATTGTCGCTTTCATTTTCCGGTAACAGGATGGATAATTGGCAATCCTGTTTTCATTTTATGAGAGAATAGCTTGGACCGGCTGGAGGCCATGGAGCTGTTCGCGGCGATCGGCGAGGCCGGCAGCCTCTCCGCCGCCGCCCGGCGCCTGCGCGTGCCGCTGCCGACGGTCAGCCGCAAGCTGGCGCAGCTGGAGCGTCATCTGGGCGTGCGCCTGCTGACCCGCACCACGCGGCGCTTCGCCCTGACCGAGCCGGGGCAGCATTATCTCGACTCCTGCCGCCGCCTGCTGGCCGAGATCGTGGAGGCGGAACGGGTGGTGGCGGGCGAATACGAGACCCCGCGCGGGCGGCTCAACGTCACCGCGCCGATCGTCTTCGGCCGGCTTCATGTGCTGCCGATCGTGATGGATTTCCTCAAGGCCTATCCGGAGGTCGATCTGCGCCTCTCGCTCGCCGACCGCATCGTCGACCTCGCCGAGGAGAATCTCGACGTCGGATTGCGCATTGGGGCGCTCGCCGATTCCGCGCTGATCGCCGCGCGGGTGGGGGCCGTCCGCCTCATCACCGTGGCCGCGCCGGACTATCTCAAGCAGAATTTCCTGCCGCGGCAGCCCGCCGACCTCACGCGCCTCCATTGCATCGCCTCGACCAATCTCGCGCCGGAGCATTGGCACTTCCACGACCGTGACCAGGAGATCGCAATCGCCGTGAAGGCGCGCCTGATTGTGACGACGGCGGAGGCCGCGATCGACGCCGCCCTCGCCGGGCTCGGGGTCACGCGGGTGCTTTCCTACCAGGCGGCTGAAGCCATCCGGGCGAAGAAGCTGCAGCGCATCCTGCGCAGCTTCGAGCCGCCGGAACTGCCGGTGCATCTGGTCCACAGCGAGGCGCGGCTGGTGCCGCGCAAGCTGCGCGCCTTCCTCGATTTCGCGGCGCCGCGCTTGCGCAAGCGGCTGGCGACGCTCGCCGTCTAGGCCGGCCGGTAGGTCTGCGCCACCGCGCCGCTCTCGAAGGCCCGCGAGTGCACCAGTTTCAGGTCCAGCGGCTGGGCGAGGTCCGCGAACAGCGGCAGACCCTTGCCCAGGGCGATCGGGTGCACGATAAGTTCGTACTCGTCCACCAGCCCCTCCCGCACCAGGCTGCGGGCGAAGCCGGCGCCGCCATGGGCGAGGATTGCCTTGCCGGGCTGCTGCTTCAGGCACTTGATCTCGGCCGCCAGGTCGCCGGTCAGGACCGGCGCCTCCGCCCAGGCCTTGGCGACCGCTTCATTCGCCGGAACCGGCGCGATGCCGAGGAGCGTGCGCTGCCGCGCGGCGTCCTCGAAGGCGCGCGCCAGTTCCGCCCGCCGGACGGCGTCGAGACCCTGGCGGGAGAACACCAGCTTGGGAATCTCGTTCATCGGCGGGGCATAGGGCTCGGCGGAATAGGGCCAGTAGGTCATCATGTCGAAGAAGGTGCGCCGGCCCATGATGTGGACCCCCGCCTGCCACAGGGTTTGCACCAGCCAGTCGGTGACCGCCGGGTCGAAGCTCTTGAACACCCAATCGACCTCGCCGTTCGGGCCGCCGACGAAACCGTCGACCGAGACCTGCATCTTCAGGATCAGCTTGCGCATGGATTTCCGCCTTTCTGCGTGCTCCCGTCTCCAGGACGCGTGAGCGCCGGCGCATCCGACAGGCTAGACTGGATTTTTGTTCGCGCGCTGCCAACCGGGAGGGATCGTCATGAGTTCTACGCCGCGGGTGGGAATCCTGGGCCTCGGCCGCATGGGCCGGGCGATGGCGGCGCGCCTCGCCGGCCAGGGCTTCCAGGTGGCGGGCTGGACCCGCAGTGGCGTCACCGCCGCGGCCGGGGTGCCCGGCATCGTCGCCTGCGCGCAGATCCCCATGGTCGCGGCGGCCGCCGATATCCTGGTCCTGTCCTTGAGCGACGATGCGGCGGTCAGCGGCGTGGTCCAGGAACTCGCCCGCGGCGAGCTTTCCGGCAAGCTGATCGTCGATACCAGCACGATCGGCCCGGACACCTTGCGCGGCCTGGCGGATGTCATCGGCAAGGCCGGCGGGGGCGCGCTCGACGCGCCCATCTCCGGCGGGCCCGACTTGGTCGCGCAAGGCAAGGCCGGATTCTATATCGGCGGCGCCGCGGCCGATGTCGACCGGTTCATGGGCGTCGCGCGGGCGCTGTCCGATCGCATCCACCATGTCGGCCCGCTCGGCGCCGGGGCCGCCGCCAAGATCGTCAACAACATGATGCTCATGGGCTTCTGGCAGGCGCTGAAGGAGGCCGTGTCGGTCGGCAAGCGCGCCGGGCTCGACCTGGAGACGATGCTGAAGGTGCTCTCCACCAGCCCGGCCGCCAGCGGCGCCTTCCAGCACCGCCTGCCGGTGCTGCGTGGCGAGAGTTCTGCGGTCGGTTTCCCGGTCGCCGGGGTGGTGAAGGACGGCGCGATGTTCAGCCGCGTCGCCCGCGACCTGCAGGTCGATACCCCCGCCATCGCCGCCGCCATCGCCAGCTTCCGCGCCTATGACGCGGCCGGGCATGGAGACGAAGACCTCGCGCGCATGGTGCGTGCGGCCTATGAGGCGGCGTAGGGCGCACATACTCAACCGCAACCCCGGGCTTGACCCGGGGCCCATGGTATCTTTGTCGAGATCGCATGGGCCCCGGATCACGCCGACATCGCTGGTGCGATGACGGCTGTCCGGGGTTCCGAATGAAGCAACGGCGACCGCTCAGTGATCCAAATCCTTCAGCGCTTCCTTGCGCTTCGCCACGTGCGTGTCGAGCGCTTCGCGGATGGCGGGGTCGAGGGGTGGCGCCTCGTAGCGCGCCAGCGCCTGCTGCCAGATGGTCGTGGCGCGCTGGGTGGCGTCCTTGGCGCCGTCGATCTTCCAGCTTTCGTAGGCTCGCCAGTCGGACAGCAGCGGGCGGTAGAACGCGGTCTCGTAGCGCT
>JAEUKU010000321.1 GCA_016794075.1 Rhodospirillaceae bacterium | reverse complement strand
AGAACTTGGTGAAGCTGCGCCGGGTAATCCCCTGCCGGCGCATGACGTCATAGAACGTCTCGGTCATTTGTTTCATTGGCTGGCGTCCTCCTCCCGACTGCCATCGCTGCCCGCGGCGCGGGTGCGTCTTCTTGTGGTTGGAGGAGGGAACAGCAGGAAGCGTGCCAAGTGCCGCGAATTGGCAGTTTGCCGCGGCTATCAAGCTTTTGTTGCGTTGCTGCGAAGAGCAGCGCCCGTGCTGCTTGATAGGTCGCTAACCAGAACCCCTGGAAACTTGCTTATCAGTGGACGGTGCGCGACCGCGCGCGTCTATTGCGCTGCGCCGTTCCTCTCGGCGACCGCGAAGACCCGGCTCGCCAGAATGTCGGCGGCCTCGATGGTGGAGAGCGCCGCGGCGTCGAGCGGGCCGGTGGCGCTCTCGAAGAGACGGTTGGCCTGGCGCAGCCGGGCGCGGTCGAGGGCGTTGCGGATCGAGCGCGCATTGGCGAAATGCGGCTGCCGGCGGCGCTGGGGGATGTATTTCTCCAGCGCCAGCCGGCCGTCCGGCGAGAGGGTGTAGTGGCTCGCTGCCAGCATCTTCTCGGCGATCTGCAGTAGCTCCGCGTCGCTGTAATCCGGGAAGTCGATGTGATGGGCGATGCGCGAGCGGAAGCCGGGATTGCTCTGGAAGAAGGTCTCCATGCGATCGGCATAGCCGGCGAGGATGACCACCAGGTCGCTGCGCTGGTTCTCCATCACCTGGAGCAGGATCTCGATCGCCTCCTGCCCGTAGTCGCGCTCGTTCTCCGGCCGGTAGAGGTAATAGGCCTCGTCGATGAAGAGCACGCCGCCCATCGCCTTCTTCAGCACCTCCTTGGTCTTGGGGGCGGTGTGACCGATATATTGGCCCACCAGATCGTCGCGCGTGACGGTGACGAGGTGCCCGCGCCGGATGAGGCCGAGGCGGTGCAGCAGATCGGCCATGCGCAAGGCCACCGTCGTCTTGCCGGTGCCCGGATTCCCGGTGAAGCTCATATGCAGCGTCGGCGGCTCGTCGTTCAATCCCAGCTTGCCGCGCGCGCGCTCGACCAGCAGGCGCGCCGCCGTCTCGCGGATTCTTTGCTTCACCGGCGCCAGTCCGACCAGTTCCTCGTCGAGCTGGCGCAGCACGTCGCCGATGCCGGCTTCCTCATATTCCCGCCGCAGGTCGACGGTGGTCGGTACGGCCTCGTCAGCCATAGCGATCGCCTTCCGGTCGCTCCACGGCATAGGAGCGGGTGCGATAGCGGACCTGCCGCCCGGCGCCCTCCTCGCGTTCGAGCGCGAAGCCAGGCTCGGTCTTTGGTCGGTTGACGATGAAAGAGAGGCGGATCGATTCCCAGCCGTGACTGGCATCGAAGGCCGACAGGCGGATGTAGATGTCGCCATGCGCCTTGCGGCAGGCGTTGAGCTCCAGCATCACGCCGGCCGCGTCCTTCACGTCGAACATCGGCGCGCCCCACATGTCCCAATAGGTGTTGCGCGGGTGCGGGTCGTCGGTGAACTCGATGTTCACCGCCCAGCCCTTGCCGAGGCAATAGTCGATCTGCGCCGCGATCTGCTTGTCCGTGAGATCGGGCAGGTAGGAGAAAGCTCCTTGGGTCACGCGCATCTTGCTCTCCTGTCTCACGCGGCCGCGGTGACGCTCGGCACGAAGTCCGGCGTATCGGTCGAGGTGTAGTTGAAGGTCACGTTCTTCCAGGTCTCCAGCGCCTGCTGCAGCGGCTTGCACTGTCTGGCGGCGGTTTCCAGGATTTCCGGCCCCTCGTTGACGATGTCGCGACCCTCGTTGCGGGCGAGGATCATGGCTTCCAGCGCCACGCGATTGGCCGTGGCGCCGGCGGCGATGCCCATCGGGTGGCCGATGGTGCCGCCGCCGAACTGCAACACGACGTCCTCGCCCAACAGGTCGATGAGCTGGTGCATCTGCCCGGCATGGATGCCGCCCGAGGCGACCGGCATCAGTTTGCCGAGGGAGGCCCAGGGCTGGTCGAAGAACACGCCGTGCTCCAGCTTCATTGGATTGAAATCCTCGCGGCAGATGTCGTAATAGCCGCGCGTGGTGGCCGGGTCGCCTTCCAGCTTGCCAACCACGGTGCCGGCGTGGATGTGGTCGACGCCGGCCAGGCGCATCCACTTGGCGATGACGCGGAACGACACGCCATGGCTCTTCTGCCGGGTGTAGGTCGAGTGGCCGGCGCGGTGCAAATGCAGGATCATGTCGTTGCGCCGCGCCCATTTCGCCATGGACTGGATTGCGGTATAGCCGATCACCAGGTCGATCATGACGATGCAGGAGCCGATCTCCTTGGCGAACTCGGCGCGCTCGTACATGTCCTCCATGGTGGCGGCGGTGACGTTGAGATAGGTGCCCTTGATCTCGCCGCTCGCCGCCTGGGCCTTGTTCACCGCCTCCATGCAATAGAGGAAGCGCTCGCGCCAGTGCATGAAGGGCTGCGA
>JAEUKU010000372.1 GCA_016794075.1 Rhodospirillaceae bacterium | reverse complement strand
GGCGAGGATCTTGTTGCCCTTCGCCATGGCGTCCGGGCCGCCGAAGAAATCGTTGTGCCAGCCGCCGGCTTCCTTCACCAGCACCAGCCCGGCGGCCACGTCCCAGGCGTTGATATGCGCCTCGTAATAGCCGTCGAAGCGGCCATCGGCCGCATAGGCCATGCCGAGGGCGCCGGAGCCAAAGCGCGCGTATTCGCAGCTGGCGCCGAGGCAGGCATTGACCGCCGTCACATGCTCGGCCACCGGGCGCCGATAGGAAAACCCGAGATGGATGCGGGCCTCGTCGACCTTGGCGGTCTGGCTTGCGCGGATCGTCTTGCCG
Source organism: Rhodospirillaceae bacterium (assembly GCA_016794075.1). Taxonomy (GTDB): domain Bacteria; phylum Pseudomonadota; class Alphaproteobacteria; order Dongiales; family Dongiaceae; genus Dongia_A. Next base: position 3,372 of record JAEUKU010000372.1, on the reverse strand, counting down.
TTGAGCGTCGCGCCGCCGCCATCCTGGGCGGAATAGAGTTCGTCGGTCACGGGATTGAAGATCACCCCGGCGACGGATCGGCCGTTTTCGACCAGGCCGAGCGAGACGCACCACACCGGCAGGCCATTGAGGAAATTGGTCGTGCCGTCGATCGGGTCGACGATCCAGGTGGCGCCGCTGCGGCTCGCGCGCGCGGCGCCCTCCTCGCCCAGGAACCCGTCCTCCGGGAACAGCTGTGTGATCGCGCCGACGACGAAATCCTCGCATTCCTTGTCGGCGGCGCTGACGAAATCCTGGCGTCCCTTGCGCTCGACCACCAATTCGTCGCGGCGGCGGAAGCGCTCCGCCGCCAACTGGCCGGCCTCGCGCACGACGCCCTGCGCGACGCGGAGGCGCAGCGCCAAGTCACTCTGGTTCATCAGTCAATTCCTCGTTTTTTCCGCAATGCAGCACGATTTCCTACTTTGCAGAGGCCGCGGCTTGGGTCAATGTGCGTTGTCACATATCTGTCAAAAAAGTGCCTCAAATGGAATTTCCATTCCAGAGGCCGGTTTGAACTGTGGAGGACATGATGAGACTTCCCGTTGCCGCCGCCGGCGTGATTCTGGCCGGAACCTTCGCCCTCGCCGCCCCGGCCCAGGCCGAGGGCAACCTCGTGGTCTATTGCTCGCCGCAGGAAGAGTGGTGCCAGCTGATGGTCAACGAGTTCCAGAAAGCGACCGGCATCAACGTGTCGATGACCCGCAAGAGCTCCGGGGAGACCTTCGCCCAGATCAAGGCGGAAGCCGCCAATCCGAAGGGCGACATCTGGTGGGGCGGCACCGGCGACCCGCATCTGCAGGCCGCCGAGGAGGATCTGACGCTGGCCTATGAATCGCCGATGCTGAAGGACCTCAACGACTGGGCGGTGTCGCAGCACAAGCTCGCGGGCGGCAAGACCGTCGGCATCTACATGGGCGCGCTCGGCTTCGGCTACAGCGCGGACGTGCTGAAGGAAAAGGGCGTCGAAGGGCCCAAATGCTGGGCCGACCTGGTCAAGCCGGAATACAAGGGCGAGGTCCAGGTCGCCAACCCGAACTCCTCGGGCACCTCTTACACCTTCCTCGCCACCATGGTGCAGATCCTGGGCGAGGAGGAGGCCTTCGCCTACCTCAAGAAGCTCAACGAGAACATCAATCAGTACACCAAGTCCGGCGCCGCCCCGGCCCAGGCCGCCTCGCGCGGCGAGACGCTGATCGGCATCACCTTCCAGCACGATCTGGTGTCGACGGCGGTCGCTTCCGGCGCGCCGATGGTGGTGGTGGCTCCCTGCGAGGGCACCGGCTTCGAAGTCGGCTCCATGAGCATCATCAAGGGCGCGCCGAACCTCGAGAACGCCAAGAAGTGGTACGACTGGGCATTGACCCCGGAAGCCCAGGCGCTGGCCGCGCAGGCGAATTCCTATCAGCTGCCGTCGAACAAGAATGCCCCGGTCTCGGAGCATTCGCCGAAGATCTCGGAGATCAAGCTGATCGACTACGACTTCGCCAAGTTCGGCTCCTCGGATGAGCGCAAGCGGCTGCTGAGCCGCTGGGACAAGGAAATCGGCGCGGCGCAGTGACGCGCGATCGGATGCGGCCGGCGGCTGAAGCAGCCGCCGGCCGTTTCGTCTCATGACCAGCCTCTCGCGCCAGGACCGGCATGTCGCCTTGCTGCTGATCGCCGCCGCGATCGGCCTGCTCCTGCTGCCGTGGTACGGGACCGAAGCCGGGTTCTGGTCCTTCGCCTGGCTCGGCCTCTATCCCGACGCGGCCAGCGCGCCCGCCCTGCTCCAGGCCCTGAGCTTCGAGCGGTTCTGGCTCTGGCCGCTGTTTCTCGCCCTGCTTCTGCCGCTTCCGGCGCTGCTCGGGCATCGCGCCGGCGGGCTGCTGGTCGCCGCCGGCGGCGCCTTTGGCCTCGGCTACATGCTGCTCGAGGGCTTCCTCATCGGCATCAATGGCTGGAGCCTGCCGTCGCTGGCCGCCGCCTTCGGGCCGGTGCCGCCGCAGGAGGGCATGGGCGCCGGGGCGCTGGTCGCCGGCACCGCGTTCCTGCTGCTGCTCGCGGCCGGCCTCGCCCGCCGCGGCGCCATGCGTGGCGACCTGTTCCTGGTGGGATCGATCGCGCTCATCGTCGCCTCGATCCTGCTCTTCGTCTTCTTCCCCGTCGCCAAGGTGCTGCTCGAGGCGGCGATCACCGAGGATGGCAGCGGCTTTTCCGGCGCATCGCTGGTCGACCGGCTGACGGCGGAAGACATCTGGTCGCTCGGTTGTTTCGCCGACCGCCGCTATTGCGGCGTGTTCTGGAACTCGCTCTGGCTCGCCATCGCCTGCGGCCTCGCCACCACCTTGCTCGGGCTCGCCTTCGCGCTGCTGCACAAGCGCACCGGCTTCCGCGCCAAGGGGCTGCTGCGGCTGCTCGCCGTGCTGCCGATCATCACCCCGCCCTTCGTCATCGGCCTCGGCATCATCCTGCTGTTCGGACGCAGCGGCGTCGCCACCGTCCTCATCAGCGATCTGTTCGGCATCCCGCCCAGCCGCTGGATCTACGGCTTCTCCGGCCTGCTGCTGGTGCAGACGCTCGCTTTCACCCCCATCGCCTATCTGGTGCTGATCGGCGTGGTCGAAGGCATCAGCCCGTCGATGGAAGAGGCGGCACAGACGCTGCGCGCCGATCGCTGGCGCACCTTCCGCACGGTGACCTGGCCGCTGCTGCGTCCCGGTCTCGCCAACGCCTTCCTCATCGGCTTCGTCGAGAGCCTGGCCGATTTCGGCAATCCGCTGGTGCTGGGCGGCAATTTCGACGTGCTCTCCACCGACATCTTCTTCGCCATCGTCGGCTCGCAGAACGATCCCGGCCGCGCCTCGGCGCTCGCCATCGTGCTGCTGTTCCTCACCCTCGCCGCCTTCGTGCTGCAGCGGCGCTGGCTCGGCCGGCGCTCCTACACCACGATCTCCGGCAAGGGCGATTCCGGCGTCCCGGCGGTGCTGCCCAAGCGGCTGCGCGTGCTGATCTATGCCGCGACCCTGCCCTGGCTCGCCTTCACCATCATCCTCTATGTGCTGATCCTGGTCGGCGGCTTCGTGAAGTCGCTCGGGCTCAACAACACGCCGACCCTGGAGCATTACGTCACCGCCTTCGGCCTCGATTGGGGGCCGCACGGCCTGTTGTGGAGCGGGCGGGCCTGGCCGTCCTTCTTCACCACCATGGAGTTGGCGGCGATCGCCGCACCCTTGACCGCCGCAATCGGGCTGCTCACCGCCTATCTGCTGAACCGCCAGCATTTCATCGGCAAGGGCACCTTCGAGTTCATGACCATGCTGAGCTTCGCCATCCCCGGCACGGTGATCGGCG
>JAEUKU010000290.1 GCA_016794075.1 Rhodospirillaceae bacterium | reverse complement strand
GACCGCGCCATGGACGTGATCAATTTGAAGATCTCCAAGGTCGGCGGCCTGACCAAGGCGCGGCAGATCCGCGACCTCTGCGTGGCTTTGGGCATCGCCATGACCATTGAGGATACCTGGGGCGGCGACATCGTCACCGCGGCGATCGCGCACCTCGCCCATTCGACGCCGCCCGAATTCCTGTTCTCGGCGACGGATTTCAACTCCTACGTCACCCGCTCCATCGCCGAGGGAGCACCGCAGCGGGTGATGGGCCGCGCCAAGGCCTCCGACCAGCCCGGCCTCGGCACCAGGCCGCGGATGGACGTGCTGGGCAAGCCGGTGCTGGAGATCAAGTGAGGGTTTCGACATCTGTCTGAAGGAAAGGAGCCGCCATGACCAAAGTGCGAGGTGGTCTGATCCAGATGGGCTTGAAGGCGCCGACCGAGAAGTCGCCGCAGGAAATCCGCCAGGCGATGCTGGATGCGCATCTGCCGCTGATCGAGCAGGCGGGGCAAGCGGGCGTGCAGATCCTCTGCTTCCAGGAGGTCTTCACTCAGCCCTATTTCTGCCCCAGCCAGGACGCCAAATGGTACGCGGCGGCCGAGGCCATTCCCGACGGGCCGACCACGAAGCTGATGCAGGATCTTGCCCGCAAGCACCAGATGGTCATCGTGGTGCCGATCTACGAAGAGGCGATGGCCGGCGTCTATTACAACACCGCCGCGGTGATCGACGCCGACGGCACCTATCTCGGCAAATACCGCAAGACGCATATCCCGCAGGTCGCCGGTTTCTGGGAGAAATTCTTCTTCAAGCCCGGCGGCTCCGATTATCCGGTGTTCAAGACGCGCTATTGCAAGCTCGGCGTCTATATCTGCTACGACCGGCATTTCCCGGAAGGCTGGCGCGCCCTCGCCCTCAACGGCGCCGAGTACATCGTCAACCCATCGGCCACGGTCGCCGGACTATCCGAGCATCTGTGGAAGCTGGAGCAGCCGGCCTCGGCGGTCGCCAACGGCGTCTATATCGGCGCCATCAACCGGATCGGCACCGAAGACCCTTGGAACATCGGCCAGTTCTACGGCCAGAGCTATTTCGTCAACCCGCGCGGCCAGATCGAAGCCATCGCCAGCCGCGACCAGGACGAATTGCTGGTCCACGACATGGATTTCGAGCTGATCCGCCAGGTGCGCAACACCTGGCAATTCTTCCGCGACCGCCGGCCGGAAACCTACGGCGCGCTGACGGAGATCGACTGAGCCGCGCTCAGGAGTCCGGCGCGGCGCCGCGGTCGCGCCAGATCGCCGGCGGCACGCCCGCGATGCGTTTGAAAGTCCGGCTGAAGGCTGCTTCGGACGCGTAGCCCACCTCCTGCCCGACGGCCGACACCTTGCGTGCGCCGTCGGCCAGCAGGCGCGCCGCCAGCTGCATCCGCCATCGCGTCAGGTATTGCATCGGCGGATGGCCGATCAGGTGCGTGAAGCGCTCGGCCAGCACCGAGCGCGATTGGCCCGTCTCCCGCGCAAGTTTGTCGAGCGTCCAGGGCTCGGCGGGCCGCTCGTGGAGCAGGGCCAGGACGCGCCCGACCGAAGGGTCACGCAGGCCGGCAAGCCATCCCACCTGCCCTTCCTCAAGCGTCGCCACATAGCGCCGCACGACTTCGATGAAGATGAGCTCGCTGAGGCCCAGGCGAATGCTCTCGCCACCGGGGCGATCGATCTGTGCTTCGGCCAGGGTCAGATCGAGCAGGCGGTCCAGCAAGGCGTTCGGCTCGCCCGCGGGCCGCTTCAGATGCAGCAGCCTCGGCAAGGTCCCAAGCAATGGATTGAATGGCCGCAGATCGCAGCCGAGGAAGCCGCACACGAACCTGGCGCGCTCCGGGCCGCCGCCGCCCTCCCGGACGGTGAACGGCAAGCGCCCGGCGGCCATGTCGCGAAAGAAATCCAACGAAGCGTTCGCCGAAAGCTCCGGCCTTTGACCTGGTTCGCTCAGCATGACGTAGGGGTCGCCGTGCGGAAAGACGATGATGTCGCCCGCCGCGAACGGCGTCGGCTTGGTGCCCGGAATGCTCGCATAACCCGAGCCCTGCAGGGCGATGTGATAAGAGACCACATGCTGCGCCCGCGGCAGGATGAGCGGCCCGAACAGGCCGGCGCGCGGCACTTCCACGCCCCAGGGCGAAGTCGCATCGACCACGAAGAACAACGCGCCGGTCAGCCTCACATTGCGCAGGACGGCGGACAGCGGATCCCTTGCCGATGCCGGTGCGCGTGCTTGCGCGGCAGACCCTGCGCGAATGGAAGTTCTGCGCCGGCTCGCGCCGGACGGTTCGGCATGTGATCCGGACGCTCGGTCATGGGGGCGCGCCATGCGCCAGACTACAATGCGCCCGGCTGGGCATCCACAGCCCAGCCGGAAAAATGATCGACGGGAGGATGCGGATGGACATTCCCGGCAAGCCGCCCAGTCCTGCGGAAATCTACGAGGAGAGATTCGTCCCGGCGCTGTTCCGGCAGTGGGGCCCGATCATGTGCGATATGGTCCTGGCCGCCCCGGGCGAGCGGATCCTGGATGTCGCCTGCGGCACCGGGGTTCTGGCCTGCGCCGCGCTCGACCGGGTCGGCGACCGGGGCAAGGTCGTGGGTCTGGATCCCAACGCGGACATGTTGTCTGTGGCCCGGAGGAAATCTGCCAGGATCGAGTGGCGGGAGGGTCGTGCCGAAGCGATGCCTTTTGCCGAGAACAGCTTCGATGCCGTCGCCAGTCAGTTCGGCCTCATGTTCTTCGACGATCGCCCCGCCGCCTTTCGCGAGATGATGCGCGTACTGCGCCCGGGCGGCCGGCTGGCGGTGGCGGTGTGCGATGCCCTTGACCACTCGCCGGGCTACTGCGCCTTTGCCGATCTGCTGCAGAGGCTGTTCGGCGAGCAGGTGGCAGGGGCCTTCCGTGCGCCCTTCGTGCTCGGCGACCCAGGGCGACTGCGCGCCATCTGCGGCGAGGCGGGTATCGACGGGGCCGACCTATCGAGACGCAACGGCGTCGTCCGCTTCCCGTCGATCGCGGCGCTGGTGTCGACCGAGCGCGCCTGCGTCTGGACCCTTGGCGGACTGCTCGACGATGATCAGTTTGCGCGGTTGTCGAAGGAAGTGGAACCGGTGCTCAAACCATTTGCCGGCGCGAACGGCGAGATCGCCTTTGACATGCCCGCCTTGATCGTCACAGCAGTCAAGGCATGACCGCGCAGGTCACCCGGCCCGGCGGCGCCGCTTCCAGGCGCCGGTACCGCGCGTGAACACGCGATCGATGGGAAGCACCGCGTCGGACGCGATCTCCGGCTGGGCACGCACCCGCGCATAGAGCGGCCGCAAATCCTGCTGCAATGCCCGGAACAGCTCTTGGAAGTTCTCCAGCACGAAATAGCTCTGCTGGAAATCGTCGATGCGATAGGCGGTGCGCATGACGCGTTCGAGGTCGAAGCCGATCCGGTTCGGGCTCGGGTCGTCGACGCTGAACGCCGTCTCGGCAAAGGAGGAAAGCATCCCCGCGCCATAGGCCTTGATGCTCTCCGCTTCCCGGATCAAGCCGAACTCGACGGTGTACCAATAGAGCCGCGCCAGGATCGACGTGGCGCCGAGGCGCTCCGCCTCCGCGCCCTTCTCGCCATAAAGCTGGAGGAAATTGGCGAAGATGGGATCGAAGAGCAGCGGCACATGACCGAAGAAATCGTGGAAGATGTCCGGCTCGACCAGGTAGTCGATCTCCTCCGGCCTCCGCAGCCAGACCGTCACCGGGAATTGCCGCCGCGCCAGATGCGCGAAGAAAGCGGCATCCGGGATGAAGCCAGGCACCGCCACGAGCCGCCAGCCCGTGGCGCGCCGCAGCTTCTCCGCGACCTGCGCGAGGTTGGGGATCGCGGCGCCGAAATCGAGCTCGGCCAGGGCCTCGCGCACCGGCGCAGCCGCATAGCGCGGCATCAGCGCGATCTGGCGCTGGTAGAGCCTGCGCCACAGCACCTGCTCCGCCGGCGTGTAGGCGGCGTAGTCCTGGGTCGTGGCGAAATCGGCGCCGGCCTGCGAATAGTCGCCGCGCAACGCATGATCGGTGGTGGCTACGGTGAACATCGGCGCCTCTCCTCCGCTCAAGCGGCGCTGTCCTTCAGGACGCCGCGCTTCACCTGGTCGCGCTCGATCGATTCGAACAGGGCGCGGAAATTGCCCTCGCCGAAGCCCTCGTCGCCCTTGCGCTGGATGATCTCGAAAAAGATCGGCCCGACCATGGTCTGGGTGAAGACCTGCAGCAGCAGCCCGCCATTCGGCGAGCCGTCGAGCAGCAGGCCCAGTTCCTGCAGCTTCGCCACGTCCTCGCCGTGCCCGGGCAGGCGGTTATCCAGCATCTCGTAATAGGCGGCCGGCGGCGGGGCCATCAGCTCGACCTTGTTGGCGCGCAATTGCCGCGCAGTCGCGTAGATGTCGTTGGTCGAGAGCGCGATGTGCTGGATGCCCTCGCCCTTATAGGCGCGCAGATATTCCTCGATCTGCGACTTGTCGTCGGCGGATTCGTTGATCGGGATACGGATCTTGCCGTCGGGCGAGGTCATGGCGCGGGATTTCAGCCCGGTCAGCTTGCCCTCGATGTCGAAATAGCGGATCTCGCGGAAATTGAAGAGGCGCTCGTAGAACTCCGCCCAATGATCCATGCGGCCGCGATAGACGTTGTTGGTGAGATGATCGATTTCCACCAAGCCAGCGCCCTGCGGATGCTGGTCGACATTCTGCAGCGCCTTGAAGTCGATATCGTAGATCGAGCCGGCCTCATCGTAGCGGTCGACGAAGAAGATGCGGCTGCCGCCGATCGCCTCGATGCCGGGCAGCATGACTTCCATCGGCCCCGGCTCGTTGACCAGCGCCTTGGCGCCCAATTCCTTGGCCCGCGCCACGGCGCGCGGCGCGTCGTCGACCCGGATGGCGATGGCGCAGACGCTGGGCCCGTGCGTGTCGCCGAATTCCTTCGCGAACCCCTTGCCCTCGCCGTTGACGATGAAGTTGATCCCGCCCTGGCGGTAGAGCGTTACGTTCTTCGACCGGTGCATGGCAATGGCGGTAAAGCCCAAAGCCCGCATCACACCGTCGAGGGCGGCGAAATCCGGGCCGGTGAATTCGACGAACTCGAAACCGCGGGTGCCCATCGGGTTGAGGGTGTTCACGGCATGGGGGGCGTTCATCAGCGATCTCCCGAAGCGCTTGCAGGCGTCGTTCAAATAATAGTGCATTTGCGATGCGGGTTCCGTGTGTTATGAGGCAGTATGTCGCAGGTAGTTGCACGAAATCAGTGAAAGAATGGCAGTTTATGCATGAATGATGCACAGACCCTGGACAGCTTCGACCTCAAGCTGCTGGACGCCCTGCAGCGGGACGGGCGGCTGACCAATGCCCAGCTGGGCGAGATCGTCCATCTCTCCGCCTCACAGGTCTCGCGCCGGGTCCAGCGGCTGATCGATACCGGCTATATCGCGCGCTTCCAGGCGGTGCTGAACCGGCAGAAGCTCGGCCTTGGCCTCACCGCCTATTGCCTGGTGACGCTGAAGATCCATGGCGGCGACAGCATGCTGGCCTTCCACGCGCGGGTCCGCGCCCTGCCCGAAGTGGTGGAATGCCAGTCCTTGACCGGGGAAGCCGACTATCTCCTGAAGGTCGCCGTGACGGATTTGAAACGCTTCGCCGATTTCATGTCGGAGCATCTGATGAAGGCGCCGGAAGTGGCCAACATCCGCTCCTCCATCGTCCTGGAAAGCATAAAAGAATCAAATGCTTATCCCGTCTCGCCCGAACCGGGCGGGAGCGCGCGCTAGCGCCGTGGGCGGCGGTGGCGGCCCAGCCGCGGCGTTGACTCCCAGGCGCGCTTTCTCTATACAGCCGCCTCAATTCGCGAAGCATTTGGAAATCAAGGGAGTTTTGTCGTGAAGCGCACTTATCAGCCGAGCGCGATCGTTCGCAAGCGCCGCCACGGCTTCCGCACGCGCTCGGCGACGGTCGGTGGCCGCAAGGTCCTCGCCAATCGCCGGCGTCAGGGCCGCAAGCGTCTCAGCGCCTAAGATCGATCGATGATCGGCCGCCTCAAGCGGCGGGCCGAATTCCTTCAGGTGGCGGCGGCAAATCGCAAGTGGGTCGCCCCCGGATTGATCCTTCAGGTCCGCCGCCAGCCAGAACCACCCGCAACAAGGACCGAAGCCGCCGCAGAGCCTGCGGCGGCTGAAGCGACTCGCCCCGAAACAAGCCAGGCCGAAACGATTCGGGTCGGCTTCACCGCCAGCCGCAAGGTCGGCAACGCAGTGCGGCGCAACCGCGCCCGGCGGCGGCTGCGCGCGGTGGCCGAACAGGTGCTGCCGGCCCATGCCGAGCGCGGCCATGATTTCGTGCTGATCGCGCGCGCGGCGACGGTCGACCGCGCCTTCGACGCGCTGATCGGCGACCTCATCGCCGGATTGAAGCGGCTGAAGCTCTATCATGCCGCAACGGCGGGTGCCGCGGCATGAGCATCCTCCGCGCCCTGCTGATCGCGCCGATCCGCCTCTACCAATGGACCTTGTCGCCACTGCTCGGAATCAATTGCCGTTACGCGCCGAGCTGCTCCGAATACGCCGCCGAGGCCATCGCGGCGCATGGACCGTGGCGCGGCCTGTTTCTGGCGCTGCGCCGGATTTCCCGCTGTCATCCCTGGGGCGGCTCGGGCTATGACCCGGTACCGCCGCGGGAACACTGCCACAGTCGCCACGACCTGGGCGCCGCGCCGGCGCCGCATCGCGCTCCTCACTGAAGAACTCCAGGCCCCATGGAACAACGCAACCTCGTCATCGCCATCGTCCTCTCCGTTGTCATCATGGCCGGCTGGATGTTCTTCATCGAGCCGCGCTTCGCGCCGACACCATCGCCCGCGCAGCAACAGGCGGCGCAGCAGCAGACCGTGCAAGCGGGCCAGTCGGCCGATCAGCCGGCGCCGCAGCCCGCGACGCCGCAGGATGCGGGGCGCCAAGTGATGAGCCGCGCCGAGGCCCTGGCGCAGGGCCCGCGCGTCGCCATCAATACGCCGCGCCTCAAAGGCTCGATCGCGCTCATCGGCAGCCGGCTGGATGATCTGGTGCTGAAGGAATATCGCGAGACCGTCGAGCCGACGAGCCCCGAGGTGGTGCTGCTGTCGCCCCTCGACAGCGAGCATGCCTACTACGCCGATTACGGCTGGATCGCCGCCGGCACCGCGACGCCCAATGGCGAAACACTGTGGCAGGCGGACGGCGCGACGCTGTCACCGGGTCAGCCGGTGACGCTGACCTGGGATAACGGCCAGGGGCTCACCTTCGCCCGCAGGTTCGAAGTGGACGAGCATTTCCTGTTCACCGTCACCGAGACGGTGACCAATAACGGCAGCGGCGCCGTCGAGGTGACGCCGTATGGCCGCATCGTCCGCTACGGCACGCCGAAGGGTGCCAGCCAAACCTATGTGCTGCACGAGGGCCCGATCGGCGTCTTCGATTGCGCGCCCGCGGCCGGAACCTCGGAACCGACCGGCTGCACGCTGCAGGAATACAGTTATGGCAAGACACGCGACGAGGCCGAGGACGGGGTGAAGCTCACCCACACCTCGACCGGCGGCTGGCTCGGCCTCTCTGACAAATACTGGCTGGTGGCGCAGCTGCCTGCGCCGGACGAGGCGCTGACCGCGACCATGTTCTATGAGCCCAAGGGCGATTTCTACCAGGCCGATTTCACCGGCCAGCCGCACCAGATCGCGGCCGGGCAGAGCCTGGAGCGCAAGCAGCATCTCTTTGCCGGCGCCAAGGTGGTGCGCGAGCTCACCGCCTATCGCGACGAACTCAATGCGCCGCTGTTCGACCGCGCCGTCGATTTCGGCCTGTTCTGGTTCCTGACCAAGCCGCTGTTCTTCCTGCTCGACACCATCTTCCGCTTCGTCGGCAATTTCGGCATCGCCATCCTGTGCCTCACCGTGCTGGTGAAGGCGGCCATGTTCCCGCTCGCCAACAAGTCGTACCGCTCGATGAGCAAGATGAAGCTGCTCGGGCCGAAGATGACCGAGCTGCGCGAGAAATACGGCGAGGATCGCGCCAAGCTCAATCAGGAGATGATGGCGCTCTACAAGCGCGAGAAGGTCAACCCCGCTGCCGGCTGCCTGCCTATCGTGGTGCAGATCCCGGTCTTCTACGCGCTCTACAAGGTGCTCTACGTCACCATCGAGATGCGGCATGCGCCGTTCTTCGGCTGGATCCATGATCTCTCGGCGCCGGATCCCACCAGCGTCCTGAACCTCTTCGGGCTGATCCCGTGGGACTATCATATGCTGTTCGCCATTCCCCTGCTCGGCGGCCTGATCCATTTCCTGTCGATCGGCGTGTGGCCGCTGATCATGGGCTTCACCATGTGGGCGCAGATGCGGCTCAACCCGACGCCGCCGGACCCGGTCCAGGCGCGCATCTTCGGCCTGATGCCGATCATCTTCACCTTCATGCTGGCGCCGTTCTCGGCGGGCCTGGTGATCTACTGGGCGTGGAACAACACCCTCTCCATCGCGCAGCAGAAGCTGATCATGTGGCGCATGGAGAAGCTGGAGAAGAAGAGCTGAACGCGCCCCGTCCCGAGACGCCCGGCGGCGCCTGGCTGTTCGCCCAGGAATGCCTCTTCGTCGCCGGCGCCGACAGCGTCGAGCGTCTGCCGCCGCCCGGATTGCCGGAAGTGGCCTTCGCCGGGCGCTCCAATGTCGGCAAGTCGAGCCTGTTGAACGCGTTGACCGGGCGCAAGCACCTGGCGCGCGTCTCCAACACGCCGGGCCGCACCCAGCAGATCAATTTCTTCCAGCTCGGCCGCCAGCTGATGCTGGTCGACCTGCCCGGCCACGGCTACGCCAAGGTCTCCAGGTCCAAGGTCAAGGGCTGGACCCGCCTGGTCGATGCCTATATCCGCGGCCGGCCCAATCTGCAGCGCGTGCTGCTGCTGCTCGATTCCAAGGTGGGAATCAAGGAGGCGGACGAAGCGCTGATGGATCTGATGGACGAGGCCGGCCTCTCCTACCAGGCGGTGATGACCAAGGCCGACAATCCGAAACCCGCCGAGCTGGCCGCCATGCAGGCGCAGCTCGCCAAGGCGCTGAGCCGCCGCCCGGCCTGCCATCCGGAAATTCCGGTGACCAGCGCCGCCAAGGGCACCGGCCTCGCCGAATTGCGCGAGGCGCTGGCCGCCTTCGCGGTGCCGGAAGTGCCGCGGCCCAAGCCCTGAAGCAGGCCTGAAGCATCGCTTGATTTCCCGCGCCAGACACCGCATGTTCGGCGCGCTTTTTTTTGCGGGGTTGCCGTCTGATCAGGGGGAACCGGGAGCGCGATGTCTCAGATCAACTACACCGACACCAAGCACTGGCTGCGCACGGCGCGGACGCTGACCGACGCACTGCCCTATATGCAGAAATATGCCGGCAAGCGTTTCGTCATCAAGTTCGGCGGCCATGCCATGGTCGACCCGGAATTGTCGCGCGTCTTCGCCGAGGACATCGCGCTGCTGCGCCAGGTCGGCATCCTGCCCATCGTGGTGCATGGCGGCGGGCCGCAGATCAGCACCATGCTGAAGCGGCTCAACATCGAGAGCAAGTTCATCGACGGGCTGCGCGTCACCGACGCCGCCACCGTCGAGGTGGTCGAGATGATCCTGACCGGCTCGATCAACAAGCAGATCGTCGCCGCGATCAACGCCGAGGGCGGCCATGCGGTCGGGCTCTCCGGCAAGGACGACAACCTGCTCTTCGCCAAGCCGGCCGAGCTGGTGAAGGACGGCCAGCGCGTCGATCTCGGCTTCGTCGGCGAGCCGGACAAGGTCAATCCGCGCATCATCAACTACCTGGAGCAGGCCGGCATCGTGCCGGTGATCGCCCCCGTCGGCTTCGGCCCGGACGGCAAGACCTACAACATCAACGCCGACACGGCCGCCGGCGCCATCGCCGGCGCGGTCGGCGCCCAGCGCCTGCTGGCGCTGACCGACGTGCCCGGCGTGCTCGACA
>JAEUKU010000209.1 GCA_016794075.1 Rhodospirillaceae bacterium | reverse complement strand
CTAAGGCCGCGCTTCCAGGATCAGGTTGAAGGGCGTGGCCGTCGCCTTGCGGAAGTGCCCGAACCCGGCCTTGTGGAAAATCTGCGCCAGAAGCTGTTCGCCGGCCTGGGCGCCCAGGACATGGGTGCCGTTCTCGGAGATCGCGTGGGCGCAGCACATCGTGGTCGAGGCGGAGTAGTAGAGCCGGCCGACGACGTTGTGATTGTCCTCCGGCTTGTCGCCGGCGAAGGGCTCGACCAGCAGCACGGTGCCGTCCGGGCTGAGCGCCTTCCGCGCATATTCCGCCGCGGCGACCGGCTTGCCCATGTCGTGGAGGCAGTCGAAGAAGCAGATCAGGTCGTAGCCCTGCGCCGGGTAGGTGTCGGCCTTCGCCACCTCGAAGGTGACGCGGTCGGCAACGCCCGCTTCTTCCGCATGGCGCCGCGCCGCCTCGATCGAGCCTGCATGGGCGTCGAAGCCCCAGAAGCGCGATTTCGGGAACGCCTTCGCCATCAGCACGGTGGAGTGGCCGTGGCCGCAGCCGACATCTGCCACCTTGGCCCCGGCCGTCAGCTTGGCGACGACCCCGTCCAGCGCCGGCAGCCATTCGCTGACCAGCGAGGCGCGGTAGCCATTGCGGTAGAAGGCCGCGACGCCGCAGTAGAGCCGATGATCATGCTCGCCCCAGGAGACGCCCTTGCCGGTGCGGACCGCCTCGGTGGATTTCGTTTCGTCCGCCCACATGGAGGCGACCACCTGCCAGGCGAGCGGCAGGAAGGCCGGGCTGTCCTCATCGGCGAAGATGAAGGCCTGCTCCGGCGTCAGCTCATAGGTGCCGCTCGCCGCGTGATAGGTGACGTAGCCGGACGCGGCCTGCGAATTCAGCCACTCGCGCAGATAGCGCTCGGCACATCCGCTGTGCCGCGCCAGTTCGCGCGGGCTCAGCGGCCCCGCCCCCATCATCGCCTTATAGAGGCCGAGATGGTGGCCCATGCTCACCAGCACGCCGCTATAGCCGGCGGCGACGTCGTTGATGGCGCGCTCGACCAGCGGGCCGAGTTTTGCCGGATCGGGGGCCTGCACCGCCGCGGCGGATTTGGTGGCGCGGGTATCCATTGCCAAAGTCATATTCTGTTCTCCTGGAATATTGCCGTTCCGCCGCAGCGGGTCGGGCTGGAAATTGCACGCTGCGCAGGCGCCGCGCTGTGGCGGGCTTCACAGGCGCCCGGTGCGGCGGCTGCTACATGCCGCCCGGAGCGCGGACGGAAAATGCCGGTTGCCCGCGCGGAAAGTGAGTGGCAGGTTCGCCGAAACCGGTCCATTTGTGCCAAGTGAGAATGTCGATGGCGGATGGTCCCGCGCCCTCTTCAGGTTCAGAGATTCACGTCAGCCTGATCGCGATTCCGGACGCGTCCATCTCGACGCTGAGCGGCATCTACGACGTGCTGAACTCCTTTGGCATGCTGGCCGGCGCCGATCCGGCCATTCCGCAGCGGCCCCCCTTCAAGGTCGAGATCGTCGGCGAACGTCGCGGTCCGCTGACGCTAATGAGCGGCCTTGCCGTCGACGCGCAGCGCGGCTTCGACGAGGTGACGGCGACCGACATCGTCATCGCACCCTCCTTCATGCTGCGCGGCAATGCGTGGGAGAAAGGGCGCTATCCCGCGCTGGTCGATTGGGCAAAGGCCATGCACGCGCAAGGCGCCAGCCTGTGCTCGGCCTGCTCCGGCATTTTCCTGCTGGCGGAGACCGGGCTGTTCGACGGCCGCGACAGCACGGTGCATTGGGGTTACGCGCCGGCTTTTCGCAAAGCCTTCCCCAAGGTGCCGATCAAGCCGGAGCAGGTGCTGATGGTGGCCGGCCGGAACCAGGAGCTCATCAGCTCCGGCGCCTCGATGAGCTGGCACGATCTCATCCTCTATCTCATCGGCCGGCATGTCGGCGTCACCGCGGCGCAATCGGTGGCGCGCTTCTTCGCCCTGCAATGGCACCAGGACGGCCTGGCGCCCTTCATCGTCTTCGACGGCGCCCGCGACCATGGCGATGCGGCGGTGCTGGCGGCGCAGGATTGGCTGGCAACGCATTTCTCCGTCGCCGCTCCGGTCGAGGAGATGGTGAAGCGCGCGGCGATTCCCGAACGCACCTTCAAGCGCCGTTTCACCAATGCCACCGGCCTCGCTCCCATCGCCTATGTGCAGCGCCTGCGGATCGAGGACGCCAAGCGCAGGCTGGAGCGCACGGAAGAGCCGGTGGACGAGATCGGCTGGAAGGTCGGCTACGAGGATGGAGCGAGCTTCCGCCGCCTGTTCAAGCGCACGACGGGATTGACGCCGGGCGCGTATCGCCGCCGGTTCCAGGTGCCGGGGTTTGCGCGGGCGGATGGTCAAGAACGAAGCGGGTCGGCGAAGTCGGCTCGGTGAGCCCCTTCCCCCCCTTGCGGGGGAAGGTGGGGAAGGGGGGGTGTTGCAGCGCCGGGTTTGTCTGAGGCCGATCTTCACTTCCTATCGCCTCCGGCGATGGCGCGCCCGCAGGCGCGCACCCCCCCTTCCGGCTCCGGCTAAGCTCACTCTGTTCGCTAAGCCTTCGCTGCCTTCCCCCGCAAGGGGGGAAGGACAGATTCGCTAGAACAATCTGCCCTGTCCGCGCTCGAGATCCAGCAGGTATTCCTTCGCGTTGGTGCCCAGCTCGCTCGAATAGCCGCCGAGCCAGTTGGTGCCGGTGATGCGGTGGCAGGGGATGATGATGGCGATGGGGTTCTGGCCGCAGGCCTGGCCGACGGCCTGGGCCGGCGCGTTCAGCTTCGCCGCGACGTCGCCATAGGTCAGCGTCTTGCCATAGGGGATGCCGAGCATCACGTCCCAGACGTCGCGGGCGAAGCCGGTGCCGTCGGCCTTCAACGGCAGGTCGAAATCGGTCAGGCGCTTTTCGAAATAGGCCTGCAGCTGGCGCGCCGCCTCCTTCACCAGGGGCGATGAGGCGAGCCGCGCCGGCTTGGTGTTGCGCCAATAGCAATGGGTGATCGCGGCGCCGTCGGCGGCGATCTCGACCCAGCCGATCTCGGTTTCAATGGCCGCAACCGCCATCTTCGTCGCCGCTGTGGATCCGTCCATTCTACCGCCTCAAACTTATCCCAGGGAAAGGGC
>JAEUKU010000205.1 GCA_016794075.1 Rhodospirillaceae bacterium | reverse complement strand
GATCGTCGACAACACGGCCGAATTGGTGGAACTCGGCCGCAAGGTGCGCGAGGACGAGATCGTCATCAACCCCGATTATGCCTATCCCGCCTATGGCGTGCCGTCGCAGGAGACCAGCGCCGCGATCCGCCTCGCCGCCCGGACGGAAGCGATGATCACCGATCCCGTCTATGAGGGGAAATCCATGCAAGGCATGCTCGACCTGATCAAGCGGGGCTTCTTCCCCAAGGGATCCAAGATCCTCTACGCCCATCTCGGCGGCGCGCCGGCGCTCAACGGCTACAGCTACACCTATCGCAACGGCTGAGCGCGCAACAGCGCCATCAGCAGGCCGCCGGCGACCAGGCCCCAGAAGGCGGCGCCGATGCCGAAGAGGCTCAAGCCCGAGGCGGTGGTGACGAAAGTGAGGATGGCGGGCAGGCGGTCCTTTTCCTCGGCGAGCGCGCTCGATGCGGAATTGGCCAGGGTCGAGAGCAAGGCGAGGCCGGCGGCGGCCTGGATCAGCAGCGGCGGGGCGGCGGCGATGAACACCGCCGCGACGCTGGCCGAGGCGGCGAGCAGCACGAAGGCGACACCGAAAGCGAGCGAGGCGATCCAGCGCCTGGCCGGATCGGGATGCGCCTCCGGCCCGGCGCAGAGCGCCGCGGTGATGGCGGCGAGGTTGACCGAATGGCCGCCGAAGGGCGCGATCAGCGCCGAGGCGATGCCGGTGCTGACGAAAATCGGCCCGGGCGCCAGTTCATAGCCGTTGGCCCGCATCACGGCGAGGCCCGGCACGTTCTGCGAGGCCATGGTGACGATGAACAGCGGCAAGGCGATGCCGATCATCGCCTGCCAGGAGAATTCCGGCACGATCAGCACCGGAAGCGGCCAGCCGCCCTGGAGCGCATCCGGCGGCAGGTCGATGGCGAAGCCGATGACGATGGCGGTCGCCAGCACGGCGACCGGCACGGCATAGAGCCGCGCGAAGCGCAGCGTCACCGCCCAGGCGAGAATGATCGGCAGCGCGAGCGCCGGCATCGCCCCCACCGCCTGCATCGGCGCCAGGCAGAGCTGCAGCAGCACGCCGGCCAGCATGGCGCTGGCGAGCGGCTTGGGGATCGTCGACACCGCGTTGCTGAAAGGCTTCACCAGCCCGGCCACGACCAGCAGCAAAGCCGTCGCCAGGAACGCGCCCACCGCGACCGGGAAGCCGCCCGCCGGCATGCCGGTGGCGATCAGCAGCGCCGCCCCCGGCGTCGACCAAGCGATGGTGACGGGCAGCCGGCTGCGCCAGGACAGCAGCACGGTGAGGAGGCCAACGCCGAGCGAAATGGCGAACAGGCCCGAGGCCGCCTGGGCCGGATCGGCGCCCAAAGCCGCATAGGCCGCGAGCAGGATGGTGAAGGACGAGGCGAAGCCGACAAAGGCGGCGAGCAGCCCGGCGATGACGGGCTGCAGCAATCCTGACGTGGCGGGCTGCGGGGCTAGGCGGGACATCGGAGCGGCGGGGAATCCTGCGAGAGGGCCGCCACCTTAGGGCGTGTTCCGGTTGCTGCCAAGCAGCCGCGCCGGCCGGCTTGCGCCCCGCGCCGCCCGCCGCTAAACTCCGCCCCATGCGCACGATCCGCACCCACGCGCTGCCGATGCAGCGATTTTGGTACCGCTGGTATACGCCAGCGGCCTAGGATCGCGCATATTCAAGAGATCCAGAACAGGCCGCCCGCATCCGGCGGCCTTTTGTTTTGGACGATCCGATCCCGAACGAGCGACCTTCCCGATGCGGGCCTTCAACAGAAGGAGATACCGCCATGTCGCAACCGCTCGTCCCGCCCCGTCCCGGGGTTTCGCCCAGCATCCTGCGCCGCTTGCGCCGCCTCGACGTCAGCCATGATTTCGACGTCATCGGCGACGCCCCGCCCCCGCGCGCGGCCGCCGACCAGGCCGAGCAGCCGGTCGACCAGGCCGCCCAGGTGCCCGCGGCCCGCGCCGCCGAATAAGGCGGCGCCGCTTTGCCGGTGCGGGCTTGCAGTCGCGGTCGCGACATGCTCAAAGGCCGCGCGGGGGAGATGGCAGCCATGTACGTCATCCTGTGGGAGTTCCGCGTGCCGGCCGAGCGGCGCGCCGCCTTCGAATCCGCCTATGGCCCGGACGGGGCCTGGGGACGGCTCTTCGCGCAAGCCGCCGGCTTCCTCGGCCTCGACCTGCTGCGCTGCGGCGAGCAGGCGGGGCGCTACGTCACCATCGACCGCTGGCAGTCGCGTGATGATTTCGACGCCTTCAAGCGCGACTTCGCCGCTCCCTATGCCGCGCTGGACCGCGAGCTCGAGGGCCTCTCCGGAGTCGAGACTCGGCTCGGCGCCTTCGACGGCCTCGCCCTCGACCGCCCTGCCTGAGCGCGCTGCTGCCGGCGCCTGACAGGGCGCTGCGGAATGCTCGCGCCGAGAGCCCGTGCGGAGCACGCCATGATGAAACTCTATTCCGGCCCCTTGAGCCTCTATTCGCGCAAGGTGGAGATCGCCCTGACCGAGAAGGGCCTGTTCGAATCCTGCGAACGCGAGATGGTGCCGTTCAACCAGCAAATCGGCTACCAGCCAAAGCACCCGGCGGTGCTGGCCGCCAATCCCAAGGGCCAGGTGCCGGTCTTGGTGGATGGCGACCTGACCTTGTTCGATTCGACCCTCATCCTCGAATACCTGGAAGAAGCCTATCCGGCGGCGCCCTTGTTTCCGGAAGGTGCCGCGGCGCGGGCGCGCTGCCGGATGCTGGAGCTCTATGCCGACGACATCCTGTTCCAGATGATGCGCAAGCTCGGCCATCGCAGCGACATGCCGCCGGAAGACGCCGCCGACCGCGTGGCGCAGATCGCGGCCGGCAAGCAAGCGGATGCGGCGATCGCTCATGAATTCGCCCGCCTCGACGCGCAACTGGCGGGCAAGCCTTTCTTCTGCGGCGCGCTGTCGATCGCCGATATCGGGCTGTTCATGACCATCCTCTTCATCCGTCGCTTGCTGGGACCGAAGCTCGACCCCTTTCCGGCGCTGGCGGCATGGAATGAACGCCTGCTGCAGCGCGCCGGCTTCGCCCGCGCGGCGGAAGAAATCGCCGCCGCCGATCGTGCATTGACGCCGGCGCTGGCCGCGCACGCGAAGTTGCTCGACGCCTGAAAAGCCTAGCGCCGCCTGATGTCAGCAAATGGCAGCAGGCGGTCGCGCCTGCTATTTCCCCGCGTGTTTCAGGATCGCGTCGAGCATGCCAGGGAAGCGGCGCTCAAGCTCGGCGCGGCGCAGGGTGAGGCGGCAACGCGTGCCCTCGGGCCGCGCCCGGGTGAGGCCGGCCTCGCGCAGGATCTTGAAGTGATGGCTCATGGTCGATTTCGGCACATCGCCGCCGAGCTCGCCGCAGGAGCGCTCGGCGCCGTCGGCCAGCGCCGCGACCACGGCGAGGCGCGTCGGATCGCTCAAGGCGAAGAGCAGATCGGGAAGCGCGATCTCTTCCGCCCCGGGATGCAGGAAGCTGCGTTCGGTCATTGGCCCCGTTCGGTCATTGGCGCCTGGCCGCCTTGATCTGCGTCAAGCCAAAATGCCGCTTGCGCCGGTACGACGGATGGCGTTTTCTGATGTTCGAGAGCTATAGAACATAGCCCCGGCCGCATCAAGGTCTTGGCCTGATGCCCCGCGCGGCGCGCGATCGGAGGCGGATTACCCATGATCGAGCTGTATTATTGGACCACGCCCAACGGGCATAAGATCACGATGTTCCTGGAAGAGGCGGGCCTCCCTTACGAGATCTTCCCCGTCAACATCGGCAAGGGCGAGCAGTTCAAGCCCGACTTCCTGAAGGTCGCTCCCAACAACCGCATCCCGGCCATCGTCGACACCGCGCCGGCCGATGGCGGCCCGCCGATCTCGGTCTTCGAATCCGGCGCCATCCTGGAATATCTCGCCGATAAGAGCGGCCAATTCCTGCCCAAGGAGGCGCGGGGGCGCGCCGAGGTGGTGCAGTGGACCTATTGGCAGATGGGCGGGTTGGGCCCGATGGCCGGGCAGAATCACCATTTCTCCCTATACGCGCCGGAGAAGATTCCCTACGCCATCGACCGCTATGTGAAGGAGACCAACCGCCTCTATGGCGTGATGAACAAGCGCCTGGCGGATCGCGACTTCCTGGCCGGCGCCTATTCGATCGCCGACATGGCCTGCTACCCCTGGATCGTGCCCTATGAGCGACAGGGCCAGGACCTGGCGCAATTCCCACACCTGAAACGGTGGTTTGAGGCGATCCGGGCCCGCCCGGCCACCATCCGCGCCTATGACCGGGCCAAGGAGGTCAACCCCGCGCCGGCCGCGGCGATGGACGAGGCGCAGCGCAAGGTGCTGTTCGGCCAGACCGCCGCGGTGGTGCGTTAAGGCCACGGTGCGGCGGTGGCATTAATCGGCATTGAGCAGCGATTCCTGTTTTTCACCTTGCCTTGGCCGACAGGCTCATTATTGTTGCTCGGTCATTCTGCTTCGGATTGCCGATACTCGCCGCCAACGGACGATCTAATCGCTGCTATTCGTCGAGACAGTAATGACGCGGCCGCACCAGCGGGTGCGACGTGAAACAGACTTGGAGAAACAGCGATGCCGATCGGTA
>JAEUKU010000202.1 GCA_016794075.1 Rhodospirillaceae bacterium | reverse complement strand
ACCAGCCTGTCGACCTTGATGCCGGCGCGGAACGGCGCCACCGGATTGCCGCCGATCATGGTGACATGGCGGCCGAAGGGCGTCTTGGCGAGGACGAAGGTGAAGATGGCGAAGAGGGCGATGGCGAGCCAGGCGATCAGCGGCACATAGGCGACCGTCTCGATCCCCATGAAGCGCAAAGAGGGGGAGAGATCCTGCGCCGAGCGGCCGCCGGAAATCGCGACGACCAGGCCGCGCACCCAGATATAGGCGGCGAGAGTGACGATGAAGGCGTTCATCTTGAGCTTGACCACCAGCCAGCCATTGGTGGCGCCGATCAGGCTGCCGACGGCGATGGCGATGCCGAGGGAAGCCGGAAGGACCAGCCACTCAGGCGTCAGCGTGATGCCGAGGCCGATGCCGTGGGAGCAGAACAGGATGCCGGTCACCATCGCGGTCAGGGCGGCGACGGATTCGACGGAGAGATCCATGTTGCCGGCGATGATGACGATGGCGAGGCCGATCGCCATAACGCCGACGAAGGTCGATTGCTCGATGATGTTGGCGAAGATGCCGATCTGGAAGAAGTTCGGGATGGTGAGCGAGAACACCGCCAGGACGATGACGAGCATGATCCAGACGAGGTTGTCGAGCAGGAACTCGATCAGCGCCCGGCGGTCCTTGGAAATCATCGCATGCGGCTCCGGAAAGATGCCCCGGGGCAGGCGCCCCGGGGCGTTACTCTTGCTTACTCGACCGGTTGGACCGGGTCGGTCGGGGCCTTCATGTTGCCCCAGAAACGCGGCTCGTCGATGTTGTCCTTGGTGATGGCCGCACCCGGGATTTTCAGGTTCGGACCCCAGGATTCGATGGTCAGCGTGGAATCGAGGCCAAGCACCTTGTAAGTGCCAGGCTTCAGCTCTTCCTTGTTCACCACCTTGTCGGCGAACATCGCGATCGCCGCCGCCTGGGCGTAGAGCGGCTGCTCGACCTCGACCTGCTCCCAGCCCTTGCGGATCAGGTCCAGGCCGACCGGCGCGCCGTTGGACGAGACCAGCAGCACGTCACCCGGCTTCTTGCCCTTGGCTTCGAGCGAGGCCACCGCGGCCACCGCCAGATGCGCGGCGTGCACGAAGATCAGGTCGATGTCCGGATTGGCCAGCATCTGGTCGGAGACGATGGTGCCGGCGTTGGAGGCTTCCCACGCCATGGCGGGGAGCGAGATGATCTGGACGCCCGGGAAGGCGGCCATCTTCTCCTCGAAGCCCTTCTGGATGTCGAGCGTGTAGGGATCGGCCGGGTCGCCGAGGACCTGGAGCACCTTGCCCTTCACGTCGCCGTTCTTCTCCTTCAGCAGGCGCTGGATCTCGCCCGCCGCGACATAGCCGATCTCGACGGTGCCGGCGACCGAGGTGAAGTCGGACGGCGTCGAAGTGATCTGGCGGTCGAAGATCATGACCGGGATGCCGGCGGCGCGCGCCTTTTCGATTGACGGCTTCAGCGCATTGAAGTCGACGGCGGCCAGAACGATCGCCTTCGGTTTCAAATTGATGACGTCGTTCATCTGGCTCTGCTGCAGGTCGGTCTTGTTGTCGGCATTGAGCGTGACCGGCTCATAGCCGACATCCTTCAGGAACTTCTCGATGGCCGAGACCGATTCCGTCTGGAATTCGTCCAGCAGGGTCGGGACCATGTAATAGATCGTGCCCTTGGACTCCGCCCAGGCGGAGGATGTCATCGCCGTGCCAACCAGGGCGGCCGCGGCGACGAGGGTACGCAACAGACGCTTCATCTCGCTTCTCCTCTGTCCTTAGTGTTGTTGCAGGCTTTTTTGGGTTTCTTGGGCATCGGCCGGGATGGCCTCGCCATGGATCGCTCCGCCGGTGATCATCTGAACGACCTCGTCCGGAGAGGTTTGCGTGCGCAGCACATTGCCGGCGACCTTGCCCTGGCGGATGACGACGATGCGGTCCGCCACCTGGAAGGCCTGGGCCATGATGTGGGTGATGATGACGACGCCGATGCCCTGCGCGGCGATGCGTTTGATCATCTCCAGGCCACGCCGGGTCTGCTCGACGCCGAGCGCGGCGAAGGGCTCGTCCAGCAGCACCAACTTGCCGCCCCAATGGACGAAGCGGTTGAGCTCGATCGCCTGACGCTGGCCGCCGGAGAGGTGCTCGACGTTTGTGCGCAGCGAAGGAATCTTCGTTCCGGCATTGGCCATCGCCTTGGCGACGGCGGCTTCCATCTCCGCCTCCTGCAGGATCGGGATGCCGAGGAAGCGCTTCACGATCTCGCGCCCCATGAAGAAATTGGCGACCACGTCGACATTGGTGCACAGCGACAGGTCCTGGTAGACCGTCTCGATGCCGGCGGCCTTGGCCTCGGCTGGCGAACTGAAATTGCGCTCCTCGCCCTCGAAGATCACCTTGCCGCCGCTCTGCTCCAGGCCGCCGGAGATGATCTTCACCAGGGTCGACTTGCCGGCGCCGTTGTCGCCGAGCAGGGCCACCACTTCGCCGCGCTTGATCTCGAAGCTGATGCCGCGCAGGGCCTCGATGGCGCCGAAATTCTTGGTGATGTTGTCCAGCCGCAGCAGGGATTTGGGTTCGGTCATGCGGCCTCCGTGCGGCTGGACATCATGGGGTCGCGCGCGCCGCGCTCGTCCTCGCCCGCGAACAGCACGCCGAAGCGCGGCGACAGCACGCCGGAGACGGCGAGGGCCGCCGCGCCCCGCAGCACCGCGTCGGGGCCGCTCGCGGAAAGGGTGACACGCGGCGCCGCGCGGCCGGTCCTTTCGGCGACCGAATGGGGCAGGGGCGCGGCCGCTTCCAGCAGTTCGGCCAGCAGGTGGTCCTGCGCCAGGCCGCCGATCACGATGGTTTCGGGGTCGAACAGGTTCTCGATGGTGACGATGGCGCTGCGGAACAAGGGTGCCGCTTCCTTGACCCAGCCCGCGCGGCCGATCTTGCGCGCCCGTCGTTCCAGCGCCTCCAGCGACAGGTAGCGCTCCAGGCAGCCGCGATTGCCGCAAGGGCAGGGCTCGCCCCCCGGCACCAGCGGCAGATGGCCGATTTCGCCCGCGTTGTTGTGCGCGCCGCGCAAGGGGGCGCCGTCATGCACCATGCAGCCACCGAGACCGACGCCGAAATAGAGGTAGTAGAACTCGCGCAGGCTCCGACCGATGCCATAGAGCCGCTCGCCCAAAGCCGCGGCGGCGAGGTCCACCTCGACGAAGGCGGGCAGGCCGGCGACCTTGGCCAGTCGCTCGCGCACCTTCACGCCTTTCCAGCCTTCGAGGGTGGTCGGGCCGACGAAGCTCATGGATTCGACGTCGAACGGGCCGGGCATGGCGAGGCCGATGCCGAGCATCCGGCCCTGCGGCTTCAGCTTGCGGAGTGCGGCGACCAGCTTGCCGATCTCGCGAAAGGCGGTGTCGGGCGCGAGGTGCGCCAGCTCGCGCTTGCGCCGGGCGATGACTTCGCCGGCCAGGTTGATCAGCGCCGCCTCGAGCCCGATCGGCGTTACGTGGACGCCAATTGCGAAGCCGCCCTCGGGATTGATAATCAGCGATGTCGCCGGATAGCCGCGACCCTTCGGCTCCTCGCGCGCGCCGAGGATGAAGCCCTGCAGCTCCAGCTCGCGGATGATGGTGGAGACCGTCTGCACCGTGAGGCCGACGCGCTTGGCGATGTCGCCGCGCGCGACGGGGCCGTGCAGCCGGATCGTCTCGAGGACGATGCGCC
Organism: Rhodospirillaceae bacterium; assembly: GCA_016794075.1. GTDB lineage: Bacteria > Pseudomonadota > Alphaproteobacteria > Dongiales > Dongiaceae > Dongia_A. Next base: position 7,717 of record JAEUKU010000202.1, on the reverse strand, counting down.
GGTTGTACGGACGGCCGTACTCCTGGTTGGTCCCCTTCAAGGCCATTTGCGACCTTCTTGCTTCCCTGTGCCCTGACGCTAGCACCGGGGAAAATATTAAGTCAAATGGATTTCAAAAATATTGAGGAACTGGTTGCGATCGGAGCAGCCCGCTTCACGCGGTGCGTGCGGACAGCGCCTTCTTCGTGCGGGCGTCGGCCGGCATATAGATGGTGAAGCGGACATCCTCGATCCCGTCCGGCCGGAAGGTGGCGTAGTCAAGGGAGAGACGTCCGAGCTTCGGGTGCGCCAGATCCTTGTGGAGCGCGGCCGGCTCGCGCACATCGCGCCGGTGCCAGAGGGCCTGGAAATCCGGGCTCGCTTGCCCCAGCGCTTTGACGAAGTGGAGGAAGCCAGGATCGGCGGCGAGACGCGCGGTGGTGGCGCGGAATTGCGCGACGGCGGAGTCCCGGATCGCCTCGATGGCGACGAAAAGCCTGCCCCAGTCGGGCTCGCAGAACAGCAGCCAGAGGATGTTGCGCCGCTCCGCCGGGAAACGCGCGAAATCACCGAACAGGCGCACCGCCGGTGCGTTCCAGCCGATCACGTCCCACATCGCGTTGACCGCGTAAGCGGGATGCGGTGACAGCCCGGCGAGGGCCCGTTGCAACGGCGCGGGCAGTTCCCGCACCAGATTGATCGCGGAGGCGGGCTCCAGATCCGGCCGCGCGAGGCGGAAGAGATGCGCTCGCTCCGCCGCGTCGAGGCGGAGGGCGCGGGCGAGGCCGTCAACGGCGCGCGGCGATGGCGTGACGGTCCGCGCCTGCTCAAGCCATGTGTACCAGGTCACGCCGATGCCGGCGGCTTGTGCCACCTCCTCGCGCAGCAAGCCCTTGGCGCGGCGGCGGCGGCCGGTCGCCAAGCCGACCGCGGCCGGCGCCAAGCGTTCGCGGCGGTCGCGCAGGAACTGGGCGAGAACGCGGCGGCGATCTGTGTCGGCGGCGTCGGAATTGCGCATGGTGGTATTTCCGCTACCAGTATAAATGAGCTTCTTGTCCCGGTAGGAAATGACTCTAGCTTCCGTGCATCCATGACAGCAAGGAGGCTCTCCATGACCGAAACAGGCCGGAAACTGGCCGCCGCGGCCCTAGCCGCGACCGTGGCCACCATGCCAGCCGCCGTGCTCGGCGACTCAACGGTCGCGGCCGCCGCGCCGGGCCCGCTCACAGCAATCCGCAACATTGACTATGTGATCGTCTTCGCTCGCGACATGGCGGCGATGCGCAAGTTCTATGGCGAGGTGATGGGATTTCCCGTCTATCGCGATGTCGGCCCGGGCTGGATCGAGTACCGCGTCGGCGGCACGCTGCTGACGCTGACCGAGCATGGACTGGTGTTCAACGACGCCAAGACGCCGCAAGGCGCGCTGTCGCTGCAACTCGCCTTCCGCGTTTCGCGGGCGGAAGTCGATGCCTGCGCCGAAGCGCTCAAGCGGCGTGGTATCGCCCTGATCGACGAGCCGAAGGACCAGCCCTGGGGCCACCGGACGCTGTTCTTCCGCGACCCCGACGGCAACGTCCTGGAAATCTACGCCGACCTCTAGGCGTTCAGCATGCGCTGCAGGAACATGAGGTCGAGCCAGCGGTCGAACTTCCAGCCGACTTCGCGCAGTTCCGCGACCCTCTCGAAGCCGAAATTGGCACGCGGGCGCAGGCTGGCCGCGTTGGCCGCGTCGATACCGGCCAGCATGGTGTGGAAAACTCTTTGTGCGGCGGAGGCGACGATGGCCGGCAGCAGGGCCGAGCCGATACCGCCGCCGCGCTGGCCGTATTCCTGGTTGGTTCCCCTCAAGACCATTTGGGGCCTTTTCCTCTGCCTGCGCCGTCAGGCCGGCACCCAAAAAATAAGTCAGATGGATTTCGAAAAAGGGAACCAGGGGCGCCAGCGACGCCGCGTGGAAGTTCCATTCAAGATGCGTCGGATTGTCAAAAGGGCGGAAATGCTTGAATCTGTCGCGCGACCTTCGGTCATTCTCACGGAGGCTAAGCGCGAGAGGCGAATGACCAAAGCAGAGAGAACATCAGCCGCAACGACCCTCTCGGGCGCCAAGCTTCAATTGGTTGGCGCCGGCCTAATCGTTCTGTCGACCATCGCCATCGCAATCGTCCCAAGTCTTGCAAAACTCGCCTATGACGGTGGCAGCAATACGCTGAGCGTCATCACCGGGCGCAGCGTTTTCTCGGTCGTGATGACGTTCCTGCTGGCCATCGCACTGCGTCAGCCCCTGGTCATTGCCAAGACGCCGCTGCTGATTGGCCTTTCCATGGGCGCGGGTTATGCTGTCATCCTCTATGGCTATCTCGGGGCGGTGAACTATCTCCCCGTCAATCTCGTAATCCTGATCTATTTCATCCATCCGTTGCTGGTCGGACTCATTGTCATGATCCTTGGCCAGGAACGCCTTACAGTCATATCCGTCGGCGCGCTATCCCTGGCGTTGCTGGGCCTTGGCCTGGCTCTCGGCTTATCGCTCGGGGACCTGAATTGGACGGGCGTTGCGCTTGCGACCGTGTCCATGGTGGTGACGGCGATCGTGATCGTCGGCAATTCCCGCGCGCTACGTGAGGCGCCGGCGCTGAGCATCGGTTTCTACATGATGCTTTCGGCGGCTGCCGTGCTCACCGTGCTGTTCCTTGCGTTCGGAACCTTGGCGCTGCCAAACACGCGGCTTGCGTGGGTCGGGTTCGCAGGCGTGGCGGTCGCCGCGACAGGCGGAACCTTGGCGTTCCTATGCGGCATGGTCTATGTCGGAGCGGCGCGCGCCGCGATGATCAGCAATCTCGAGCCGGTCATCGGCGTCCTATTCGCCCTTGCCGTCTTGGGGGAGCGGGTCACTCTCCTGCAGGGTTCGGGCATCGCCATGGTCATCGCAGCCATCTTCTTGATGGAGTGGCGACGTTGACCCGGTGGATCTAGTCCGCCCGTCGCAGCATACGCTGCAGGAACACGAGATCGAGCCAGCGGTTGAACTTCCAACCGACCTCGTGGAACTGCGCCACCTTCTTGAAGCCGAACTTTGCGTGCAGGTGCAGGCTGCCCTCATTGGCGGCGTCGATGCCGGCAATCATGGTGTGGAAGCCGCGCCGCGCCGCATGGTCGACGATTGCCGGGAGTAGCGCCGATCCGATGCCGTGACCGCGTTTGTCTGCGGCGACGTAGATCGAGTTCTCGACCGAGTGCAGATAGGCGGGCCAGGGGCGGAAGGGGCCATAGCTGCCGAAGCCGGACAGGGTCCCATCCACCTCTGCCACCAGCACTGGCCAGCTCTCGGCGCGCTTGGCTTCGAACCAGGCGGTGTGCGCCTCGGCCGTTCGCGGCTCATAGCTGTAGATCGCGGTCGTGTTGGCGATTACCTCGTTGTAGATGGCGAGCATGGCGGGAAGATCCGCCGGCGCGGCGTCGCGGATATGCGGGGTCATGGGCTCTTGCCTCGGTTGCGACTTCCATTATAGTAGAGAAATGGATACGATCATGGAAGAGGCGCTAGAGGCCCGGATCGCCGTGCGTATCCGGGCGGAGCGGGAGGCGCGCGGCTGGAGCCTCGATCAGCTCGCGGAGCGCTCCGGCGTTTCGCGCGCCATGATCAGCAAGGTGGAGCGGCAAGAAAGCTCGCCGACCGCCGTGCTGCTCGGGCGGCTCTCCGCCGCTTTCGGGCTGACGCTGTCGCAATTGCTGGTGCGGGCTGAGCAGGGGGCGGGCGGGTTTGCGCTTCATCGCCGGCGCGATCAGAAGACGTGGCGCGATCCGGAAACGGATTTCGAGCGCCGCTCCTTGACGCCGCCCGGCGCGGCGACGCCGTTGGAACTGGTCGCCGGCGACTTGCCGCCGTGCGCGTCCATCGACTATCCGGCTGCGGCCTTCGCCATGATCGAGGACCAGCAGATCGTCGTGCTCAGCGGCAAGCTGCGCTTCACGCAGGGCGCCGCGACTTATGATCTCGGTCCCGGCGATTGCTGCCGCCTGGGCCCGCCGGCCGATTGCCGGTTCGAGAATGCCGGCACCGCGCCCTGCCGCTACATCGTGGCGGTTCTGCGAAGGAAGAGCTAGTCAAACACTTGTCGTTTTCCCGAACTTACACCTTTACCCAGGCGCCGTTCGTCTTCGATGACTTCACCGCCGCCTCGACGAAGGCGACGCCGCGCACGCCGTCGGCGACGGTCGGGAAGGTGACAGCGGAATCGGCCTTCTTGCCGCCGCGCGCGGCGCGGATCGCCGCGGCGATCTCGGTGTAGAGATTGGCGAAGCCTTCAAGGTAGCCTTCGGGGTGTCCCGGCGGGACGCGGGTTACGCGCGCCGCGGCGGCGTTTGCACTGCCGGTGCCGCGCGAGATGATGCGGGGCGGCTGGCCGAAGGGTGCGAAGGTGAGCTGGTTCGGGTGCTCCTGCTCCCAGGAAATGCCGCCCTTGGTGCCGTAGACGCGCAGGCGCAGGCCGTTCTCGTTGCCCGGGGCCACCTGGCTTGCCCACAGTAATCCCTTGGCGCCGCCCTTGAAGCGCAGCATCACATGCACGTTGTCATCCAGCTTGCGCCCCTTCACGAAGCTGGTGAGGTCGGCGCTTAAGGAGTCGAGCGTCAGGCCGCTGACGAAGCAGGCGAGGTCGTAGGCGTGGGTGCCGATGTCGCCGATGCAGCCACCGGCGCCCGATTGCTTCGGATCGGTGCGCCAAGCGGCCTGTTTCTGTCCCGTCGCTTCCAGCTTCTCGGTCAGCCAGTCTTGCGCATACTCGACCTGCACCACGCGCAGCTCGCCGAGTTCGCCGGCTTCGATCATCGCGCGGGCATGACGCACCATCGGATAGCCGGTGTAGTTGTATGTCACGGCGAATATCCGCTTGCTGGCCGCCGCGGCCTTCTGCAGCGACAACGCCTCCTTGAGGCTTGTGGTCAGCGGCTTGTCGCAGATCACGTGGATACCGGCCTTCAGGAATGCCATGGCGACCGGCGCGTGCATGTGGTTCGGCGTGACGATGGAGACCGCCTCGATGCCGTCCGGCCGCTTGGCCTCGAACTTCGCCATCGCTTCGTAATCCGAATAGACCCGGTCGGCCGCCAGGCCGAGGGCTACACCCGAGCGCATGGCCTTCTCCGGTGTGGAGGAGAGGGCGCCGGCCACCAACGCATAGTGATCATCCATGCGCGCGGCGATGCGATGTACGGCGCCGATGAAGGCGCCTTCGCCGCCGCCAACCATGCCGAGACGCACCCTCTTGTCAGCCGTTTCCCGGCTGCGGCCTTCGATCGACATGCAACCTCTCCCTTAGCGGATGCCGAGCATCTTGCGGTTGGCCTTGAGATCGGCGCCGCCTGCGGCGAAATCGTCGAAGGCCTTCTCGGTCACCCGGATGATGTGGTCCTTGATGAAGGCGGCGCCTTCGCGCGCTCCTTCCTCGGGATGCTTGATGCAGCATTCCCATTCGAGCACGGCCCAGCCCTGGAAGCCGTATTGCGCGAACTTCGAGAAGATGGCGCGAAAGTCCACCTGCCCGTCGCCGAGCGACCGGAAGCGCCCCGCGCGGTTGATCCAGGACTGATAGCCGCCATAGACGCCGGTGCGACCGTTCGGGTTGAGCTCGGCGTCCTTCACATGGAACATCTTGATGCGCTCGTGATAGATGTCGATGTATTCGAGATAATCGAGCGCCTGCAGCACGAAGTGCGACGGGTCGTAAAGGATGTTGCAGCGCGGATGGTTCTTCACCCGCTCCAGGAACATCTCGAACGTCACGCCGTCATGCAGATCCTCGCCGGGATGAACCTCGTAGCAGACATTGACGCCGGCCTTGTCGAAGGCGTTGAGGATCGGGTGCCAGCGCTTGGCGAGTTCGTCGAACGCCGTCTCGACCAGGCCCGCGGGGCGTTGCGGCCATGGATAGAAATAGGGCCAGGCCAGCGCGCCGGAGAAGGTAACGTGGTCGGTCATCCCCATGTTCTTCGAGGCCTTGGCGGCGAGCATCATCTGGTCGACCGCCCATTGCTGGCGTGCCCTGGGGTTGCCGCGCACCTTCGGGTCGGCGAAGCCATCGAAGGCGGCATCGTAGGCGGGGTGAACGGCAACCAGCTGACCCTGGAGGTGCGTCGACAACTCGGTGATGTGGATGCCGTGCTTGTGGGCGACGGCCTGCACGTCCTCGCAATAGGCCTTCGAGCGCGCGGCCTGGCTCAGATTGAACAGGCGCTTATCCCAGCTCGGCATCTGCACGCCCTTGAAGCCGAGCTTCGCCGCCCATTTGCAGATGCTATCGAGCGAGTTGAACGGTGGCGTGTCGCTCGCGAACTGGGCCAGGAAGATCGCCGGGCCCTTGATGTTGGTCATCGCCATATGTCTGTCCCTCCCAGGGTGATCCGCGAAGTCTGCGCTTCGTCGGACGCGTCATTAGAGATAGGAGTTCACCAGGTTTTCAAGATATTCCTGCCGGCCGGAGCGCGGTTGCGGTTCGTGGTTGCGGGCCTCGATTGCGGCGGCTATGTCGGCGAGCGACCGCTTGCCGCTGAGCATCGCCTGGCCTTCCGGCGTGTCCCATCCGGCGTAGCGCTCCTTCACATGGGCGGCGAGCGCGCCGTCCTCGATCATCTTCGCGGCGATGAGCAGGCCGCGCGCACTCACGTCCATGCCGCCGATATGGGCATGCAGTAAATCGTCGGGGTCGAGCGACTGGCGCCGGATCTTGGCGTCGAAATTGAGCCCGCCGGTGGTGAAGCCGCCGCCCTGAAGGATGTAGTACATGGCCAGTGCGGTTTCGGAGACATTGTTGGGGAACTGGTCGGTGTCCCAGCCGAGCTGCGGGTCGCCGCGATTCATGTCGATCGACCCGAAGATGCCGAGCGCCACGGCCAGCGCGATCTCATGCTCGAAGGTGTGGCCGGCAAGGGTCGCGTGGTTGGCTTCGATGTTGACCTTCACCTCCTTGTCGAGCCCGTAGCGGCACAGGAAGCCGTAGACCGAGGCGGTGTCGAAATCATACTGGTGCTTGGTCGGCTCGCGCGGCTTGGGCTCGATCAGGACGGTGCCCTCGAAGCCGATCTTGTGCTTGTGCTCGACCACAAGATTGAGGAAGCGGCCGAGCTGGTCCATCTCGCGCCTGAGGTCGGTGTTGAGCAGCGTCTCATAGCCTTCGCGCCCGCCCCAGAGCACGTAGTTGACGCCGCCCAGCTCATGCGTCATCTCCAGCACGTTCTTCACCTGGGCCGCCGCATAGGCGAACATGTCCGGGTCCGGATTGGTGGCGGCGCCGGCCATGAAGCGGCGGTTCGAGAACAGGTTGGCGGTGCCCCAGAGCGGTTTCAGCGACGTGCCTTCCATCCGCTTGGCAAAATGCTCGCCGATCTGCCGCACATTGCGATTTGACTCGGCGATCGAGGCGCCTTCCGGCGCGATGTCGCGGTCGTGGAAGGTGAAGAACGGCACCCGCATCAGGCGGAACAGCTCGAAGGCGATGTCGGCCTTTATCCGGGCCATCTGCATGGCATCGCCGGCCTGCATCCAGGGGCGCAGGAAGGACTCCCCGCCGAAGGGGTCGGTGCCCGGCCAGCAGAAGCTGTGCCAGTAGCAGATGGCGAAGCGGAGGTGATCCGCCATGCGCTTGCCGAGCACGATCTTGTCGGGATCGTACCATTTGAAGGCGAGGGGGTTGCGCGAGGCCGGGCCTTCATAGGGAATGGGCCGGTCGACGCTGAAGAA
>JAEUKU010000190.1 GCA_016794075.1 Rhodospirillaceae bacterium | reverse complement strand
CTATTCGCGCGGTTCCTTCAATGCCGCGATCTGCCGGCGGTCGCGCTTGGTCGGCCGCCCGGCGCCCGGATCGCGCGCGGCGGCGGCGGATACGGGCGCCTCGCCCGCTGCGCGCGGCACAGGCGGGTCGAGATCTTCGTAAAGCAGGCGTGCTTCCGGCGCCGGGCCACGGCGTGCACCCAGGGCGGCGATGCGGATGACCCGGATATGGGCCCCCAGCGCGAAGGTCAGCACGTCGCCGGGCTTCACCGCCAGATGCGCCTTCTGGGTCGGCGCGCCGTTGACGCGCATATTGCCCTCGGCCACCAGCTTGGTGGCCAGCGAGCGCGACTTCACGAAGCGGGCGAACCACAGCCACTTGTCGAGGCGTAGCGTCGCAGTCGTGACGGCTTCGCTCATTGCGGCGTTTCGCGCAGCCGCGCCAGGACCGAGAAGGGCGAGTTGGGATCGACCGGCGCGGCGGGCGGCGCCGGCCGGCGGCGGCGGCGCTTGTAGTTCTCCTCGGCGCGCTTGCCCTCGGCGACGAAGTCGAGTTCGCCGAGCAGCGGCCGCACTAGTTCCTGCGGCACCTCGAGGGCGGCGGCCAGCGCGGCATCCCATTTGAGCGCGCCCTGCGCCGCCAGGCGATGCGCGCGCTCCGCCAGCCGCTCCAGATGCTCGAAGCTGATGGCATGGCCGTTCACCGCGCGATAGCCCGCCGCCAGCAGCACCTCCGGCGCGACGTCTTCGGGCAGTGGGGGCAGGTCGCCCGCCAGCTCCGGCAACGGCTTCGCGCTCTGCGCGTGGATCGCCTGCAGCCGCATCAGCAGCCGCCGGGTGTTGCGGCCGCTCAAGGCCGGCAGCCAGATGGTCTCGCGCCCCAGGCGCAGGCCGATGCCGCGCAGCAGCCGGCGCTCCTCCTTGCCGAGCTCGGCCACCTGCTGCGTCACCCGGCGGCGCGGCAGCGCGCCCAGCGCTTCCGCCACCTGATAGGCGAGGCCGCGGGCGCCGGCGGGCAGCGTCGCCGCGGTCAGCGCGAAAAGCGGCCGCAGCCGGCGGCGCAAACTCGCCTCCAGCCAGGCCTTCAAACGTTCCTGCACCATGCGGCGGAATCCGCCATCGAGCAGGTCGTCGACCCTGAGCTCGATGCGCGGATGCAGCGGCCCGACGCCGGCCTTGAGCTGCGCCACCACGGCGCCGCGCCACAACAGGTCGCCGGCTTCGTTCAGCCGGAAGCGTTCATCCGGGTCCTCGGTCAGCTGTGCCGCGCGGTCGGCCAGCGCCGGCGCCAGCACGCGCCGCGCAGCGGCGATGAGCGGCCGCGCCTCGTCCGCGCCGACGCCGCCTTGCGGCGTGAAATGGAATCCGACGAGGTCGCCGACGACATGGCCTTCGACCACGACCTCGTTCGCCGCAGTCACCACGGCATTGACCTCGGCGCCGGATTTCAGCCGGCGATGCAGCGCCGCGCGGCGGCGGTCGACGAAGCGCTGGGTCAGCGCCAGGTGCAGGGCCTCCGACAGGCGGTCCTCGATCGCCTGGCTGCGCGCCTGCCAATGCGCCGGGTCGACGACCCAATCGCCGCGATTGACGATGAAGGACCAGGTGCGGACATGCGCGATGCGCTGGGTCAGCTGGTCGATGTCGCCGTCGACGCGGTCGAGCCGCGCGATCTGGTCGGCGACCCAGTCGGTCGGCAGCGGGCCCTTGATCAGGTAGCGGTAGAGCTGGGCCAGCAGGCGCACATGCGCGTCGGTCATCAGCTTGCGGAAGTCCGGCACCTGGCAGACCTCCCACAGCAGCGCCACGCGATCCCGCCCATGCGCGAGCGTCGCGATCTCGGGATCGCGCGCCATCGCGTGCAGCGACTGGTGATCCTCGGCCTCCTGCTGGCGGATGAGGCCGGGATGCGGCGGCCGCGTCTCCAGGCTGCGCAGCAGATGGTCGATGGAGCGGAAATCGAGATCGGCGCGCCGCCACATCAGATGCGTCAGCGGCTGCACGCGATGATTCTCCACCGCCTCGACGATCTCCGGCTCCATCGGCCCAACTTCCGCCGTGGTGCCGAAGGTGCCATCGCTCATGTGCCTTCCGGCGCGGCCGGCGATCTGGCTGATTTCGGCGATGGTGAGGGGGCGGGCGACGCGGCCGTCGAACTTGCGCAAAGCGGCGAAGCAGACATGGTTCACGTCCATGTTGAGGCCCATGCCGATGGCGTCGGTCGCCACCAGGTAGTCGACCTCGCCCGCCTGGTACATCTCCACCTGCGCGTTGCGCGTGCGCGGGCTGAGCGCGCCCATCACGATGGCGGTGCCGCCGCGCTGGCGACGGATCAGATCGGCGATGGCGTAGACTTCCGCCGCGGAGAAGGCGACGACCGCGCTGCGCGGCGGCAGGCGGGTGATCTTCTTCGGCCCGATATAGGTCAGGGTGGAAAAGCGCGGCCGCTGGATGAACTCGGCCTTCGGCACCAGGGCGCGGATCCATTTGCTGATGGACTCGGAGCCCATCACCATCGTCTCATCGAGACCGCGGGCATGCAGCAGGCGGTCGGTGAAGATGTGGCCGCGCTCGGGATCGGCGGCGAGCTGGATCTCGTCGACGGCGAGGAACGCGACCGGCCGGTCGACCGGCATGGATTCGACGGTGCAGACGAAATAGCGGGCGCCGGGCGGGATGATCTTCTCCTCGCCGGTGATGAGCGCCACCTGCGCCACGCCCTTCACTTTCACCAGGCGGTCGTAATTCTCGCGCGCCAGCAGGCGCAGCGGAAAACCGATCATGCCAGAGCGATGGCCGATCAGCCGCTCCAAGGCCAAATGGGTCTTGCCGGTATTGGTGGGGCCGAGAACCGCGGTCAACCGCGCTTCGGAATCGCTCATGGTTCCTGGATAGTCGGTCCGCTTCCCGCCGATTTCAAGGGCGGCGGGATGACACCCCCGTCAGTCGGGGCGTCGCCGGAAGCGGAAAAAGGCGGGTTTCCGCCCCTCGCGCAGGGCCTTGGCCTCATAGCGGGTGGGCGGCCAATCCGCCGGGCGTTCGCGCCAGTCGCGCGGGCCCTGGGCCAGCCACTGGAAGCGCGGATGGGCGGTCAGATGGGCCAGCGCCCAGGTGATGTAGCCCGGATCGTCACTGGCCACGCGGAACTCTGCCCCGGGCTTCATCAGCTGGGCCAGCTGGTCGAGCCGTTCGGTCTGGATGAAGCGCCGCGCGGCGTGACGCCGCTTGGGCCAGGGGTCGGGGAACAGCAGGAACACACGGTCGAGCGAGGCATCGGGCAGGCGGTCGAGCAGGTCGCGCGCATCCTCAGGGTAAATGCGCACGTTGCCGAGGTCATGCGCCTCGACCTGCGCCAGCAGGGTGGCGATGCCGTTGAGGAAAACCTCGCAGCCGATGATGCCGGCATGGGCGTGAGCGCGCGCCTGTTCCGCCAGATGCTCGCCGCCGCCGAAGCCGATCTCGAGCCACAGCTCTTTCGGAGGTTGCGGAAACAGCGACGTCGGATCGAGCGTGCCGGAGGCGGGCAGGTCAATGGCAAGCCGCGGCAGCAGCGTGTCGACGAGATGCTGCTGGCCCTTGCGCAGCGGCCGGCCCTTGCGCCGGCCGTAAAAGCGCCGCTGCTCCGGACTCGATGTCTCGCGATCCGGATCCATGACCGATGAGGGAGTGGAGCCCTTAGGCGAAGGCCGATTGCAGCCCGGCGACCAGGTCCAGCTTTTCCCAGGAGAAGCCGCCATCGGCCTCCGGCTCGCGGCCGAAATGGCCATAGGCCGCGGTGCGGGCATAGATCGGCCGGTTCAGCTTCAGGTGCTTGCGGATGCCGCGTGGGCTCAGGTCCATCATGTCGGTGAGGGTCTTGATCAGCTTTTCCTCGTCGACCCGGCCGGTGCCGTAGGTGTTCACATAGACCGAGAGCGGCTTGGAGACGCCGATCGCATAGCTGAGCTGGATGGTGCATTTGTCGGCGAGCTTGGCGCCCACCACGTTCTTTGCCAGATAGCGCGCGGCATAGGCGGCCGAACGGTCGACCTTGGTCGGGTCCTTGCCGGAGAAGGCACCGCCGCCATGCGGGGCAGCACCGCCATAGGTGTCGACGATAATCTTGCGCCCGGTGAGGCCGGCATCGCCGTCCGGGCCGCCGATGACGAAGCGGCCGGTGGGATTCACATAGAACTCGTTCTCCGGGCACATCCAGCCCTCGGGGAGCACCTGCTTCACATAGGGTCGCACGATCTCGCGCACCTGGGTCTGGTCGAGCTCCTCGGCATGCTGGGTGGAGACCACGACGGAGGTCGCCTTCACCGGCTTGCCGTTCTCGTAGAGCAGCGTCACCTGGCTCTTGGCATCGGGGCCGAGGCCCTTCTCCTTGCCGGAGCGGCGCGCTTCCGAGAGCAGCTTCAGGATGCGGTGCGCGTAGTAGATCGGCGCCGGCATCAGATGCTCGGTCTCGTTCACCGCGTGGCCGAACATGATGCCCTGGTCGCCGGCACCTTCGTCCTTGTTGCCGGCGGCGTCGACGCCCTGGGCGATGTCGGCCGATTGCGCGTGCACGTAGCAATCGATCTCGGCGGTCTTCCAGCTGAAGCCGGCCTGGTCATAGCCGATATCCTTGATGGCATCGCGGGCGCATTGCTTCATCACCTCGTGGGTGACGGTCTTGGGCCCGCGCACTTCGCCTGCCAGCACCACGCGGTTGGTGGTGGCGAGCGTTTCCACCGCCACGCGCGACTCGGGGTCCGCCGCCAGGAAGGCGTCGACGATGGAATCGGAAATACGGTCGCAGACCTTGTCGGGATGGCCTTCGGACACGCTTTCGCTGGTGAACAGATAAGACTTCTTGGACAAGGCTTCGGCCCTCAATCGCAGGGAAGGGAATCACATGAAAAACGCGCCGGGGGCCCTGGGCTCTGGGGCGGTTCGAAACAGCCCGTTCGGGGTGGCTCGAAACCCTAAATTGTGACCTTGGGCCAGGGCCGGCGCGTCGGTCGCGCGGGATATTGGTTGAGCGGGCAGCGCCGGTCAAGCGCCGCTTGGCGCAATTGACGCAGTTTCACTGTGATTTGGGATGTTAACGCCCTGCCGCGCGGGCTCTCCAGGCGCTCGCCCCGGAGGGGGAGCCGGCTCAGTCTTCGTCCTTGAAGGATTTGGCGATCGACTTGGTCAGCTCGAAGATGCGCTTGCGCACCAACGGATCGCCGATCTTGTAGTAGGCCCGCACCAGCTCGAGCGTCTCGCGCTTGGCCATCGGGTCGGGCTCGTAATCCGGCGCCGGGGGATGCGCCAGCCCCATCAGCTTCGACGGCGTCTTCTCCTGCACGCCCGGCGCCATGTCCTCGAAGAAGTAGGAGACCGGAACGTCGAGCACCTTGGCGAGATCGAACAGACGGCTCGATCCCACGCGGTTGGCGCCGCGCTCGTATTTCTGCACTTGCTGGAAGGTGAGGCCGATCGCTTCGGCGAGACGCTCCTGACTCATGCCGAGCAAGGTACGGCGCAGACGGATGCGGCTGCCGACATGGACGTCGATGGGATTCGGAAAGCCCTTGCTCGCCATCCGGCCGGAAGATTTGCGTGGTCGCGCCATGATCTCTCAACTCATCTAAAGGACTGCAGGGTTGCTATAATCATTTATTTTCCAGATTCGTAAACCCTGGACACAAGGATAGGTAGCGCACCAATTTAGTTGTAGGAGTAAATGCTGTAACAAAGCGATCACGCCGCTCTGGTCCTCATCCGACGGCTCGCGAGGACAGCGACAATGCATATCACCACGGCAAGCAAGACTGGCCCCAGCAAGCCGATGCGCGCAAATAAAGTCGAATCCAAAGCATCCGGCAGAAACACGTCCAGGGCGCCCTCGGTTCCCAGGGGCAGCGCGTCGACCACGCGACCATAAGGATCGATCATGGCCGAGATGCCGGTATTTGCCGCGCGCGCCAAAGGCAGGCCTTCCTCGATGGCGCGGAAGCGCGCGCTCGCCAAGTGCTGATAAGGGCCGGGCGAATTGCCGAACCAACCGTCATTGGTGATGTTGAGCAGCCAGGCCGGGCGGTCCGCCGGGTCGAGCACGGCGCCGGGAAAGATCACTTCGTAGCAGATCAGCGGCGAGAAGGGCGGCAGCCCGTCCACATGCACCGTGGTCGGGCCGGGGCCGGCCGAGAAATTGCCGGCGCCGGAGGTGAGCTTGTCGACGAAACCACCGAGGATCTCGCTCAGCGGCACATACTCGCCGAGCGGCACCAGATGAAACTTGTCGGCGCTGCCGACGATGCGCCCTGTCGGATCGAGCACGGCGAGCGAGTTCCAGTATTCCTCGATCTCGCCTTCCGGCGGCGCGCCGCGCAAGGTGCCGGTGATCAGGTGCCCGCCCGGCGGCGCTGCGGCGGCGACGAATTGCCGCCAATCGGGCAGCCGATCGAGGAACAGCGTGGCCGCTGTTTCCGGCCAGATCACCGCAGCGACCTTCTCCAGCCCCGGCTTGCTGACGCTGAGGCGCAGATGTTGCGCCACGTGCCGGTCGCGGTTGGCGCCGGACAGTTTCTCCACCTGGCTGATATTGCCTTGCACCAGGCGCAGCACTAGGCCGCTGTCGCGCGCCTCGTCCGCGAGCCGCCAGGCGCCGAAACAGTAGAGCGCCAGGATGATGGCGAGGAATGCGCCGCCGGCGGACAGGCTGAGCCGCCGGTCGCCACGCCCCAGCAAGGACAGCAGGCCGGCCAGCAGCAGCGTCAGCAGGCTCAAGCCCCAGCTGCCCCACAGGCTCGCGCTCTGCATCATCGGCGTGGACACATCCCAGACATAAGCCGCCAGGTTCCAGGGGAAGCCGGTCATCAGGTGGCCGCGCAGCCATTCGGCGAAGGTCCAGGCGACTGCGAAGAACAGCACACGGGCGAGCGGCGGCGCGCCGCGCCACTGCGCCAGCGCCACGGCCAGGCCGGGATAGACCGCCATGTAGGCGGCGAGGCCGGCGATCACCGGCGGTACCATCCAGCCGAAGCGCACCGGATCGATGAGAAAGGAATTGGCGATCCAGAACAGGCCGCCGAGGAAATGGCCGAAGCCCCACCACCAGCCGAGGGCGAAGGCGCCGCGCCGGTCGGGCGCGGTCTCGGCGGCCCAGATCAGTCCGACGATGCCGATGGCGAAAAGCGGCAGGGCGTCGACCGGCGCGAAGGCGAGCGCGGCCAGCGCGCCCAGCGTCATCAGGACCAGCCGCCGCAGCCAGCGGTTCCGCGCCAGCCACCAGCTCTGGCAGGCGCCGGCGAAGCCGGGCGCGGCGGCGCCGGGGAGCGCAGCGATCATGCGCCGGTCACGTGCGGGGCGCCGGCGACGCCAGCGGCCTGGCGTTGCGCACGCGCAGCCGCTTGATGCGCCGCGGATCGGCGTCGATCACCTCGAAGGCGATGCCGGAAGGATGCGTGACCAGTTCGCCGCGCGACGGCACGCGATCGGTCAGCGACATCACCAGCCCGCCCAGCGTGTCGATGTCCTCCGCGCGCTCCTCCTCGGTCAGTACCGGGCCGACGCGGGCCTCGAATTCCTCGATGGTGGTGCGGGCGCTGGCGAGGAAGGTGCCGTCGGGCCGCTGCACCAGGCTCGGCCCGCGCACGATGTCGTGCTCGTCCTCGATCTCGCCGATCACCTCCTCGACCAGATCCTCGATGGTGACCAGGCCGTCGATGCCGCCGAACTCGTCGACCACCAGCGCGATATGCGCGCGCGACAGGCGCATCTGCAGCAGGAGATCGAGCACGCGGATCGACGGCGCCACGAACATCGGCGCGCGCATGATCTTCTGCAGATCGAAGCTCTGCGGCTCGAAGGTATAGGGCAGAACGTCCTTGATGTGAACAATGCCGACGATGTCGTCGAGATTGGCGCGGTAGATCGGCACGCGCGAATGGCCGTGCTCGCGCGCGGTCTCGATGAGGCCCTTGAAGTCGATCGTCTCCGGCACCGCGCGGATGTCGACGCGCGGCGTCATCACGTCATAGGCGGTCTTCTCGCCGAGCTTCAGGATGTTGAGCAGCAGCGAGGATTCGCCGGCCTGCGTCTGCTCGGCGTCGGTGGTTTCGCTCTCCTCGATGAACTCCTCGATGGCCTCGCGCAGGGCGTCCTCGCCCGAACGGCGGCGCAGGAAGCGGAACAGGCCGCGCAATCCCTTCTTCTGGCGCTCCTCCGAACTCGGGTCGGGGCGGTCTTTGCGGAGCGACGCGGTGTCGTTCATGCTCGGGTCTCATAGGGGTTGGTGATGCCCATCCTGGCCAGCGCGGCGATCTCGAGCGCCTCCATGATCTCGGCATCCGCATGGTCTTCGTGGTCGTAGCCCAGCAGGTGCAACATGCCGTGGACCGCCATATGGCTGAGGTGATCCTCGAGCGGCTTCGCCTGGTCCTTCGCTTCGCGCGCGATCACGCCGGAGGCGAGCACCACGTCGCCCAGCAGCCAGGGGATGGTTGGCTTCGGCCGCGCCTCGTCGAGCGCCGCGAAGGAGAGCACGTTGGTCGCCTTGTCCTTGCCGCGATAGCTGCGGTTCAGCGCCCGCATGTGGCGGTCGTCGGTGAGCATGAAAGAGACTTCATGCGCGACGCGCGAGCCGCGCCAGCCGGCGGAACCGGCCACGGCGAAGGCGCGCCGCGCGGCCCGGCGCACCACCTTGGGCGCGTCCGGCGCGAGTTTGGACCAGCTCGGGTCGGGCTCCGCGATCGCGATGGACAGTCGAGGTCGACCAGGCGGGGAATCGGGCATGGCTGTCAGTCGGCGCTCTCGCCGTCCGGTGCGGCATCCGCATCCTTCGCCGCCGCCTTGCCGCCCGCATCTTCGCCGGCGCCGGACTTGCGGCTGCGCTTGCGGTCGCGCGAATCGTAGGCGGAGACGATCTTCGCCACCAGATGATGGCGCACCACGTCGCGCTCGGAAAAGCGCGTCCGGCCGATCTCCTCGATGCCGTCGGTCGCTTCCAGCGCGTCCTTCAGGCCGGATTTCTGGCCCGGCGGCAGGTCGATCTGGGTCAGGTCGCCGGTCACCGCCATGCGCGAGTTCTCGCCCAGGCGGGTCAGGGCCATCTTCATCTGCATGGGCGAGGTGTTCTGCGCTTCGTCGAGGATGACGTAGGAGTTCGCCAGGGTGCGGCCGCGCATGAAGGCGAGCGGCGCCACCTCGATCTCGCCGGTGGACAGCCGCTTGATCACCTGGTCGCCCGGCATCATGTCGTGCAGCGCGTCGTAGAGCGGCCGCAGATAGGGGTCGACCTTGTCCTTGAGATCGCCGGGCAGGAAGCCGAGCCGTTCGCCCGCCTCGACCGCCGGGCGCGACAGCACGATGCGGTCGACCGTGCCCTTGGCCAGCATGGCGACGGCGACGGCGACCGCCAGATAGGTCTTGCCGGTGCCGGCCGGGCCGATGCCGAAGACCAGCTCGCGCTCATGCAGCAGGCGGATGTAGCGCGCCTGGGCGGCCGAGCGCGGGGTGATCAGCCGCTTCTGGGTCTTGATCGAGGTGCCGTCGCCGGCGCCGGCGCCGAACAGGTTGGGCTCCGCGCCGCCGTCATCGCCGCGATCCTCGCCCTGGCGCGACCAGCGGATCGCCGCGTCGACCTCGTGCTTGCCGACCTCCATGCCGCGCTTCAGGCGCTGATAGAGCGAGGTGACGATCTGCTTGGCAGTGGCGACGCCGCCCTCGGTGCCGGAGATGACCAGCTGGTTGCCGCGCGAGACCATGGAGACGCCGAGCTCGCGCTCGATCCGCGCCAGATGCTGGTCATGCTCGCCGAACAGCAGCGGCAGCAGCCGGTTGTCATCGAACTGCAGATGCACCGGCGGGGCGACGTGACCAAGCGGATGATAGCTCAAGCAACGGCCTCTTGCGGATAAGCGGCTTCGGGATGGGCGGAGCTCTCGACCGGCGTGCCGGACAGGCTGAAATGGCCGATGCCGTCGATGCGCAGGTCGACGACGCGGCCGATCTCCGCCGCGTCGGCCTGGCAATGCACAGCCTGGAGATAGGGCGAGCGACCGACGATCTGGCCCGGATGCTTGCCGGGTTTTTCCAGCAACACCGGCAGCACGCGGCCGATCATGCCGCGATTGAACTCGGTCTGCTGGCGGTTCAGCACCGCCTGCAGGCGCTGCAGGCGTTCGTCCTTCACGTCTTCGGGCACCTGGTTCTCCATCAGCGCCGCCGGCGTGCCGGGCCGCGCCGAATACTTGAAGGAGAAGGCCTGGGCGAAGCCGATCTCTTCGACCAGGTCCATCGTTTGCTGGAAATCCGCCTCGCCCTCGCCGGGGAAGCCGACGATGAAATCGGAGGACAGCGCGATGTCCGGGCGCGTCGCGCGCAGGCGGCCGACGATGTCGTGGAAATGCGCGATCCTGTGCTGCCGGTTCATTGCTTCGAGGATCCGGTCCGATGCCGATTGCACCGGCAGATGCAGGAACGGCATCAGCTGCGGCAGCTCGCCATGCGCGGCGATCAGGTCATCGTCCATGTCGCGCGGATGCGAGGTGGTGTAGCGGATGCGCAGCAGCCCATCGACGCGCTCAGCCAGGTGGCGCACCAGCCGCGCCAGGCCCCACTCCGCGCCATTTGGCGCCCCGGTTGGAGCCTGGCCGTGATAGGCGTTGACGTTCTGGCCCAGCAGCGTGATCTCGCGCGCGCCGCTCGCGACCAGACGTCGCGCCTCCGCCTCGATCTGCGCGACGGGGCGGGAGAACTCGGCGCCGCGCGTATAGGGCACGACGCAGAAGCTGCAGAACTTGTCGCAGCCCTCCTGGATCGCCAGGAACGCGGAGGCCGCGCCCGTTTCCGACGGCGCCGGCAGATGGTCGAATTTGGATTCCGCCGGGAACTCGGTGTCGAGGATGCCGCGGCCCTTGGCGTCGCGCGACGCGGCGCGGCTGGCGCGCGCCACCATCTCCGGCAGCCGGTGATAGGTCTGCGGCCCAAGCACGATGTCGACCGCAGGCGCCCGGCGCAGGATTTCCGCACCCTCCGCCTGGGCGACGCAGCCGGCCACCGCGATGATCATGTCGCCGCCCGCCGCGCGGCGTTCCTCGCGCGCGACCTTCAGCCGCCCGAGCTCGGAGAACACTTTCTCCGACGCCTTTTCGCGGATGTGGCAGGTGTTGAGGATCACCATGTCGGCTTCGGCCGGAGTCTCGGCCGGGCCATAACCCAGGGGCGCCAGGACGTCCGCCATGCGGGCGGAATCGTACACGTTCATCTGGCAGCCATAGGTCTTGATATAGAGCTTCTTCGCCAATGCTGGTTACCGGCCGGCCAATAGCACGGCCTCGTCCGCCCCGTCTGGTTGCAGTCCCGCGCGGCAGTGTAGCACGGCCGCCCAGACTCACCTGTACCCGATTTGCCGAACCCCGCCAAGGCCGGTCAACAGATTGTAAAAATTAACTTTTTTCGATGGCGGCCCGGGCTGGCGGCAGGCGCCCGCCGAGCGCCCGGTCGACCCCCTTTGCCACCGCCTCGGCGCAATGCCGGGTCAGCTCCTTGCGCGAGGGGAAATCGGCGACCTGCACGGGGGGATGGAATTCCAGCACCACCTCGACCCGGCCAAGCCGGCTGAAGCGCCACAGATGGCCGCCGAGCTCCATGCCGCCGTACCAGGCGACCAGCGGCCGCAGGCCCCAGCCCATGGGCAGGCCGTTGATGGCGGTATAGGCGATGGACAGCGGCTGGATGGTCAGCGGGCTTTCGGCGGGGGCCGCCTCCGCCACGCTCAGCAGCGCGGAGCGGAACGGCAGGATGCGGTTGCCGTCATTCGAGGTGCCCTCGGGGAACAGCACCAGCGGATCGCCGGCGGCGAGCCGTGCCTGCAGCGAATCGCGCTGCCGCGCCGCGGTGTGGCGACGGCGGTCGACGAATACCGTGCGTTGCAGCTTGGCCAGCAGCCCGTAGCCCGGCCATTGCGCCACCTCGGTCTTGGCGACGAAGGAGACGGGCAGCACCGAGCCCATCACCGGAATGTCGAGATAGGAGGCGTGATTGCTGACGAACAGGGTCGGCCGCGTCCGGGACGGCGTGCCGACCACGCGCACCCGCAATCCCATGATGCCGCAGCACAGCCGGTGATAGATCCGCGGCAGCACCCACCACAGGCGCGGCAGGAGCAGCAGGATCGCGGCCTGCACGGGTGCCAGCACGATGGTGACGGTGCCGTAGAGCGACAGCCGCAGGACGCCGAGAACGCTGGAGCCGAAAGGCGTGATGGTGGCGGGCCTGAGCGGCG
Source organism: Rhodospirillaceae bacterium (assembly GCA_016794075.1). Lineage (GTDB taxonomy): Bacteria > Pseudomonadota > Alphaproteobacteria > Dongiales > Dongiaceae > Dongia_A. The sequence continues at coordinate 1,351 of JAEUKU010000190.1, read as the reverse complement.
GATCGTCGGTGACTTCGCCGACCTTGCGGCGCGGCGGCAGGCCGGTCATGTTCGCGGTGCGGCTGGTCACGCGGAAATCGCGCCGTCGGCCTTGCCGCCATCCGTCTTGCCGCCCGCCTGGTCGTGATAGTGCTTGGAATATTTGTCCTTGATCAGGTCATGCACCACCACGACGCTGACATCGACGGTGCCGAATTGCGGGTCGACCACGGCGCCGTCGCCGACAAAGCCGCCGAGCCGCAGATAACCCTTGATCAGCGGCGGCAGCGACAAGAAGGCGCGTTTTTCGTCGATCAGGTCCGCGGGCAGCATGTTCATCGACACATAGCGACCGGGCAGGGCCCGGGCGCGGTATTCCGGCGGCGCCAGATGCCGGTGATAGAGGTAGGACAGCGCCACCTTGTGCTCGTCCGGATCGGTGCCGGGGAAGGAGGCGCAGCCGAACAGAACGCCGATCTTGTAGTACTGGATGTAGTCGGCGATGCCCTTCCACATCAGCTGCATCGCCGCCTTGGTGCGATAGGCCGGATCGACGCAGGAGCGGCCGAGCTCCAGGATCTCGCCGGGATAATTGACCAAAGCGGAGATGTCGTATTCGTCGATCGAATAGAACTGGCCGCGCCGCCGCGCCCCGTCGCGCCGCATCAGCCGGTAGGTGGCGACGATGCCGGCGGCGCTCGGGCCCTTGTCGTGGTCGATGATGATCAGGTGTTCGCAGAACGGGTCGAAGCTGTCGAAGTCGCGGCGCGCCGCCCGCATCTCGGGCGTGGGCTGGGCGTTCAGCTCCTCGTAAAAGACGCGATAGCGCAGGGCCTGGGCGGCCTCGATCTCGGCGGCGGTCTCGGCGACCCGCAATTCCAGGCTCGCCAGCCGCAATTCGACGGGCCGCGCGGCCGTCGCCACGGCGGGTGTCATCGCTTTTTCGCCCCGGCCTTGCCGGCGATCGGCGTGGCGTAGAGCTCCAGGCGATGGCCGATCAGCTTGTAGCCCAGCTGCTCGGCGACGCGGTGCTGCAGCTTCTCGATCTCTTCATTGGTGAATTCGATCACCTGGCCGGATTGCAGGTCGATCAGGTGGTCGTGATGGTTCTCCGGCGCCTCCTCGTAGCGGGCGCGGCCGTCGCCGAAATCGTGCCGCTCGAGGATGCTGGCCTCCTCGAACAGCCGCACGGTGCGATAGACGGTGGCGAGCGAGATGCCCGGGTCGATCTTGGACGCGCGGCGATACAGCTGCTCGACGTCGGGATGGTCCTCGGCGTCGGAGAGCACGCGCGCGATGACGCGGCGCTGCTCGGTCATTTTCAGACCCTTTTCCTGGCACAGCTTCTCAAGTCGCGACATCACGCTCAATT
>JAEUKU010000189.1 GCA_016794075.1 Rhodospirillaceae bacterium | reverse complement strand
TCTTAACTCCCCGGAGACTCCCCTCTTCCACAAAGGCCGGGTGCTCTACGGCCTCTCCCACGCGCAAAAGATGGCGCGGGAGAAGAACGAGATCATCGTCGTCGAAGGCTATATGGACGTGATCGCCCTCGCCCAGGCCGGCATCTCCAACGCCGTGGCGCCGCTTGGCACCGCGCTGACCGAGGAGCAGATCGAGCTGCTCTGGCGCCTGGCGCAGGAGCCGATCCTCTGTTTCGACGGCGACAATGCCGGCCAGCGCGCCGCCGCCCGCGCCGCGGACCGCGCCATCCCGCTGCTGAAGCCGGGCCTCTCCCTGCGTTTCGCCTGGATGCCGCGCGGCGAGGACCCGGATTCCCTGGTCCGCGCCAAGGGTGCGGCCGGATTCCGGACCGAACTGGACCGCAACGAGCCGCTGGTCGACGTCCTATGGCAGCAGGTCCTGGCCGACCGGCCGCTCGACACGCCCGAGCGCCGGGCCGGGTTCCGCAAGGATCTGGCCGCCGCCGTCTCCCGTATCGCCGACAAATCGGTGGCAGAGGCCTACCGCCAGGAGGTCCACCGGCGGCTAGACGAGCTTTTCCGTCCCGCCCCGCAGCCGGCGCCGGGGCCGTTCCAGGGTCCCAGATCCGGCCAATCCGGCGGTTTTCCGGGCCGCAAGCCGCTCCAACCGGTCGGCGGCGAGGCGGCGCGGCGGGGAACCGCCAGCATCCAGCGGATTCCCTACGAACTCATCCTCGCGACGCTTGTTAACCATCCGGAATTGGTTGGGCGTCATTGTGAAAGCCTGGGTGAACTGGCCTTCCCGGTTGGCGACCTTGACAGCCTCAAGGGTGCAATTATAGACCTCGCTGCCCGGGAACCGCATCTTGACGCCGCCGGGTTCCGGAACCACTTGAACAACGTGGGTTTTGCCGGAACCCTGGAGGGTCTGGCGGCGCGCACCGGCCACAACAAGTTCACCCTTCCAGCGGCGGACATGCGTTCCGCCGAGGAGGGTCTTTTGCATGTGATGGGACTCCTGCGGGAGCGCCTGAGCGTGAAACCGGAGGTGACGGCGATGGCGCAGGCCCTGGAAACCGCGATGGCGGAATCCGGCGACCCGCAGGCAGAGACCTCCGCCCTGACCCGCTTCGAAGCGGCGCGCCAGATGGCGCTGGAGAGCGAGAGCCAGCGCCGCGACCTGGACAGCAGCCCCGGCGGCGGCGACTAGACATAGAGTAGAGGCATGTATCGGCCCCGCCCCGAGGGCAGACCGGTCGGGCCGACCTAGAGACACAAAGCAGGTGTGAAAGATGGCAGTGAAACCGCAGCCGAAGCAGGATGCGAACAAGCCCCGCGAGGAAACCGCGGAGGGGCCGCTGATGGACAGCATGAACAATGCCGTCCGCAAGATGCTGGCCAAGGGCAAGGAGAAGGGCTTCGTCACCCTGACCGAGCTGAATGCGGTGCTGCCGCAGGAGCAGATGTCCGCCGACCAGATCGAAGACACGATGGCTGCCCTCAACGAGATGGGCATCAATGTCGTCGACAACGACGAGGAGCAGGAAGAAACTGAGGATTCGCCGGAGGAAGAGACCCGGACCGTCGGCAACCTCGATGACGAGGAAGTCGGTCGCACCGACGATCCCGTGCGCATGTATCTGCGCGAGATGGGCTCGGTCGAGTTGCTGTCGCGCGAGGGCGAGATCGCCATCGCCAAGCGCATCGAGGCCGGCCGCGACATGATGATCGGCGGCATCGGCGAGAGCCCGATCACCCACCGCTACATCATCGACTGGCGCGACCGCCTGAAGGCGGGCGAGATCCTGCTGCGCGACATCATCGACCTGGACGCCACCATGGGCGGCGGCCCGACCCAGGAACAGCTGATGCGCGAAGGCGAGGAAGAAGAGGCCGAGGAGGAAGAGGCCGAGAAGGAGGCCGAGGGCGAAGCCCAGGCCGAGGGCGCCGAGGATGCCGACGAGGTGAACATGTCGCTTGCCGCCATGGAGCAGCAATTGCTGCCCGGCGTGCTGGAGAATTTCGACAAGATCGCCGCGCTCTACAAGAAGCTGGAGAAGATCCAGCAGAAGCGCCTGGATTCGATCAAGGAAGGCGAGGAGCTCAACACCCGCTCGGAGAAGAACTACGAGAAGCTGAAGCTCGAGATGGTCGAGCTGATGCGCTCGATCCGCCTCAACAACAACCGCATCGAGGCGCTGGTCGACGAGATGTACGGCCTCAACCGCCTGATG
>JAEUKU010000136.1 GCA_016794075.1 Rhodospirillaceae bacterium | reverse complement strand
TCCGAGGTGGTCGAGGAATGGAAGTGGCGCGGCGTACCGGTGTGGTCGCATGCCGGCATCATCTGCACCGGCGAGACCTACAAGGCCGTGGTGAAGATGACCTTCGCCAAGGGCGCTTCGCTGGAGGACCCCAAGGACCTGTTCAATGCCAGCCTCGACGGCAACACGCGGCGCGCCATCGACATCCGCGAGGGTGACAAGATCGACGAAAGGGCGCTGAAGGCGCTCATCCGCGCCGCGGTGTCGTTGAACGTGCAGAAGAAATCAAAGCGCGCTTGAGACGCTGACTTGTTCGTCCAACACGACCGTCATGCCCGGGCGAAGACCCGGGCATCCAAGTTTGCCGGACGAAATTTGGATTGCCGGGTCAAGCCCGGCAATGACGAATGGAAGAGATGCTCCGAACTACAGCTTCCGCACGTCCGTCAGGTGGCCGGTCACCGCAGCAGCGGCGGCCATGGCCGGGCTGACCAGGTGGGTGCGGCCGCCGCGTCCCTGGCGGCCTTCGAAGTTGCGGTTGGAGGTGGAGGCGCAGCGTTCGCCCGGCGCGAGCTTGTCCGGGTTCATCGCCAGGCACATGGAGCAGCCCGGCTCGCGCCACTCGAAGCCGGCCTCGAGGAAGATCTTGTCGAGGCCTTCCTCCTCCGCCTGGTGCTTCACCAGGCCGGAGCCGGGCACCACCATGGCGTTCACGCTGGCGGCGACCTTGCGGCCCTTGGCGATGGCGGCCGCGGCGCGCAGGTCCTCGATGCGGCCGTTGGTGCAGGAGCCGATGAAGACGCGGTCGACCTTCACCTCGGCCAGCTTGGTGCCGGGCTTCAGGCCCATATATTCCAGCGAGCGCTCGACGGCGCGGCGCTTGTTCTCGTCCGCGATGGCCGCCGGGTTCGGCACCACGCCGGTGATGGGCAGCACGTCTTCCGGGCTGGTGCCCCAGGTCACCTGCGGCGCGATATCGGCGGCCTTGATGACGATCTCGCTGTCGAACTTGGCGCCCGGATCGCTGGGCAGCGACTTCCAGAACGCCACCGCCTGCTCCCACGCCCCGCCTTTCGGCGCCATCGGGCGGCCCTTCAGGTATGCGAAGGTGGTCTCGTCCGGCGCGATCAGGCCGGCCCGCGCGCCCGCCTCGATGGTCATGTTGCAGACCGTCATGCGGCCTTCCATCGACAGGTCGCGGATCGCCTCGCCGGCATATTCGATCACGTAGCCGGTGCCGCCGGCGGTGCCGAGCCGGCCGATGATGGCGAGCACGATGTCCTTCGCCGTGACGCCGGGGCCGACCCTGCCCTCGACAGTGACGCGCATGTTCTTCGCCGGCTTCTGGATCAGCGTCTGGGTGGCGAGCACATGCTCCACCTCCGAGGTGCCGATGCCGAAGGCCAGCGCGCCGAAGGCGCCGTGGGTCGAGGTGTGCGAATCGCCGCACACGATGGTCATGCCGGGCTGGGTGAAGCCCTGCTCCGGGCCGATGATGTGGACGATTCCCTGGCGGATGTCGGTCATGCCGAAATAGGGCACGCCGAATTCGCGGCAGTTCGCCTCCAGCGTCTCGACCTGGATGCGGCTCTCCGGCTCCTCGATGCCCCTGGAACGGTCGGTGGTGGGGACATTGTGGTCCGCCACCGCCAGGGTCGCCTTGGGCTGATGAACCTTGCGCCCGGCATTGCGCAGGCCCTCGAAGGCCTGCGGCGAGGTCACCTCATGGACCAGGTGCCGGTCGATATAGATGAGGCAAGTGCCGTCCTCCTGCTGATGCACGAGGTGGTTTTCCCAGATCTTGTCGAAAAGGGTCTTCGGACTTGCCATTTTCTATGCCGTGCCTTGAGGTCGAGACGAAGGTTGCAGAGCGAGGAAACCTATTCCTCGCCGCCGGCGACCGGACCGGCCTTCTCGCTGATGCGGGCGGCCTTGCCGCGCAGGCCGCGGAGGTAATAGAGCTTCGCCCGGCGCACGTCGCCGCGACGGACCAGCTCGATCGAGACCAGGCGCGGCGAATAGAGCGGGAAGATGCGCTCGACGCCCTCGCCGTACGAGATCTTGCGCACGGTGAAGGACGAGTTGATGCCGGCGTTCTTGCGGGCGATGCACACGCCCTCGAAAGCCTGCACGCGCTCGCGATCGCCTTCGACCACCTTCACGTTCACCTTCACGGTGTCGCCCGGCGCGAATTCCGGCGCCTTCTTGCCGCCGGCCATCTTCTCGACCTGGCTCTGCTCGAACTTCTGCAGCGTATTCATGATGCTTTTCCTTTCTTGGCAGATCTTTGTTCAGTTCTTGGCGCCAACGCGCGCCTTGTGTTCCTGGTAGACGGCCCAGAGATCGGGCCGCCGCAATCTCGTCGTCTCTTCCGCCTTCTGCCGGCGCCAGGCGCGTATCTTCTCGTGATGCCCGCTCATCAGCACCTCCGGCACCTGGCGGCCGCACCAATCGGCCGGCCGCGTGTAATGCGGGTACTCCAGCAGCCCGGCCTCGAAGCTTTCCTCGTCCAGAGTCTCTTCCGCGCCCATCACGCCGGGCAGCAGCCGCACGCAGGAATCGATCAGCGCGAGCGCCGCCGGCTCGCCGCCGGAGAGCACGAAGTCGCCGAGGCTCACTTCGAGAAGGCCGCGCGCCTCGATCACCCGCTCGTCCAGCCCCTCGTAGCGCCCGCACAGCACGACCAGGCCCGGACCGGCCGACAGCCGCTTCACCAGGCCCTGGGTCAGCACCTGGCCGCGCGGCGTCAGATAGATCGCCGGAGCCAGCCCATCCTGCGTCGCTTGCGCCAAGGCCGCATCCACCACGTCGGGCCGCATCACCATGTCGGGGCCGCCGCCGAAGGGCGTGTCGTCGACGGTGCGATGCTTGTCGGTGGCGAAGGACCGGATGTCGATCGCCTCCAGCGCCCAGTCGCCGCGCTCCAGCGCCTTGCCGGCGAGGCTCAGGCCCAGCGGCCCCGGGAACATTTCCGGGAACAGGGTCAGCACGCGGGCGGTCCAGGGAGCCGTCATCGCGACGCCTCCTGCAGGGCGTCTTCCGCTTCC
>JAEUKU010000097.1 GCA_016794075.1 Rhodospirillaceae bacterium | reverse complement strand
GCCAGCGCCAGGATCAGCGTGCCGTAGCGGGTGTACTGGTTGATCTTGCGCCGGCCGCTCTCGCCTTCCTTCTTCCAGGCTTCCAGGGTCGGCGAGACCGAGGTCAGCAGCTGCATGATGATGGAGGCGGAGATGTAGGGCATGATGCCGAGCGCGAACACGGTCATCCGGCTGATGGCGCCGCCGGCGAACATGTCGACCATGCCGAGCACGCCGCCCGAATGCTGCGCGAAGATCGCCTGGAAGGCCGCCGAATCGATGCCCGGCAACGGGATGTAGGCGCCCACACGGGCGACGATCAGCAGACCCAGGGTGTACCAGATCCGCTGCTTGAGCTCGGTCGCCTTGGCAAGCGCGCCGAAATTGATACTGGAGGCCAGTTGTTCCGCGGCCGATGCCATGCAGGCAAGCTCCTCTTTGACGGTCCGCAGCCTATATGGTGACGCCGGCCCGTCCTAGCCAGCTTCCGACAGAACCTGCCGGAAACGGAGCGGTCGGGCCGGGTCCTTAGGCCTTCGCCTCTTCCTTCTTGGGCTTCGGCGCCTTGACGACGACCGAACCGCCCAGCTTCTCCACCGCGGCGATGGCGGATTTGGAGGCGCCGGCGACCTCGATGGTCAGCTTGGTCTTCAGCTCGCCCTTGCCCAGCAGGCGGACGCCGTCGCGCACCCGGCTCAGCAGGCCGGCGGCGACCAGGGCCTCGCCGGTGATGGTGCCCTTGGGGTCCAGGCGCTTGGCGTCGATCGCGGCCTGCAGGCGGCCGAGATTGACCTCGGTCAGGTCCAGGCGGAACACGTTGTTGAAGCCGCGCTTCGGCAGGCGGCGGAACAGCGGCATCTGGCCGCCTTCGAAGCCGTTGATGGCGACGCCCGTGCGCGCGGTCTGGCCCTTGCCGCCGCGGCCGCCGGTCTTGCCCTTGCCGGAGCCGATGCCGCGGCCGACGCGGATGCGGCGATTGCGGGCGCCCGGATTGTCGGAAAGCTGGTTCAGTTTCATGATCTCTGTCCTGTCTCGCGCGCCTTCCGGCGGCGCGTTCCCTACTTCGCCGGCTCGATCTTCACCAGGTGATTGACCTTGCGCAGCATGCCGCGCACGGAGGGCGTGTCGTCGACCTCGCTGGTGCGGCGGATCTTGTTGAGGCCCAGGCCGATCAGCGTGGCGCGCTGGTCCTTCGGACGGCCGATCGGGCTGCCGATCTGGGTGATTTTCAGTTTGCCAGCCATCGCTTCCTCGCCTTACTCGCGCGCGTCGGCTTCGGCGCCGCGCTTGCTGCCGATGATGTCGCTCACCTTCTTGCCGCGGCGCGCCGCGACCGAACGCGGGCTGTTGCAGCGGCCGAGCGCATCGAACGCGGCCTTGATCATGTTGTGCGGGTTGGAGGTGCCGACCGACTTGGCGACGACGTCGTGGACGCCGAGCGCCTCGCAGATCGCGCGCACCGGGCCGCCGGCGATGATGCCGGTGCCGGCATCGGCCGCGCGCATCACCACGTTGCCGGCGCCGAAATGGCCGATCACGTCGTGGTGCAAGGTGCGACCCTCGCGCAGCGGCACGCGGATCATCTGCTTCTTGGCGTGCTCGGTCGCCTTGCGGATCGCCTCGGGCACTTCGCGCGCCTTGCCGGCGCCGTGACCGACGCGGCCCTTGCCGTCGCCGACGACCACGATCGCCGCGAAGCCGAACCGCTTGCCGCCCTTCACCACCTTGGCGACGCGGTTGATGCCGACCAGCTTCTCGATCAGCTCGGGCTCAGCGGAGCGCTCACGCTCCCGATCGCGATCCCGACGCTCGCCCTTTGGGTTCTTCGCCATTCCCTTACATCCTTCCTGCGCGCCGGCCCTAGAAGGCCAGCCCGCCTTCGCGGGCCGCATCGGCCAGCGCCTTGATCCGACCGT
>JAEUKU010000095.1 GCA_016794075.1 Rhodospirillaceae bacterium | reverse complement strand
TGCGTGGCATTGACCGGCCCGCCGCGGGTCAGCACGTAGATGAGCTGGAAATCGGTGAAGGTGAACAGCACCGAGAAGGTCATCACGATGGCGATGATCGGGGTGAGCAGCGGCAGGGTCACGTAGCGGAAGCGCTGCCAGGAGGTGGCGCCGTCCAGCGTCGCCGCCTCGTAGAGCGAGGGCGGGATGGTCTGCAGCCCGGCCAGCAGGGTGATGGCGATGAAGGGGATGCCGCGCCACACATTGGCGGCGATGACGGAGGCGCGCGCATTGGTGGGATCGCCGAGGAAATTGATCGGTGCGTCGATCCAGCCGAGCTCGATCAGCACCCAGGAGATGATCGAGAATTGCGCGTCGTAAATCCACCAGAAGGCGATGGCCGAGAGCACCGTCGGCACCACCCAGGGCAGTAGCACGACGGCGCGGAAGAAGGCCTTGAAGGGCAGCTTCTCGTTGAGGATCAGCGCCAGCCACAGCCCGAGGCCGAATTTCAGCACCGAGGCGGTGACGGTATAGAGCAGGGTGTTGAAGACCGAGAGCCAGAACACCGCGTCGTCCCAGAGATACTGGTAGTTCTCCAGGCCGATGAAGATGCCCTCCCGGCCGATCCGCTCGTCGGTGAAGCCGAGCCAGATTCCGAGGCCGAGCGGGTAGGTCAGGAACAGCAGCAGCAGAACGGCGGCCGGCAGCATGAAAACGAAGCCGAGCGCGCCGCGGCTTTCCTGCAGCCGTGCGAGCAGCGGACGGGAGGCGGGGCGGGCGAGAGCTTCGGTGCTGGCCATTTGAACGCCGGAATACCGGGGCCGGCGGAGAACCCGCCGGCCCCGTGCTTGCTCAGACGCGGTAGTAGCGGTTGGCGCGCTTCTCGGCGCGTTCCATGGCTTCCTGCGGGGTGAACTGGCCGGTCACCGCCTCGGCGAACATGTCGACGAGGACGTAATCCGCCATCACCGCCGCCGAGGCATAGCCCAGCGGCCCGGCATAGCCGTTCGGCCGCAGGGTCTCGGACACTTTGGCATAGGGGGCGTTGTTCGGGTCCGCCGTCCAGATCGGGTTGCTGGCATAGGATTTCAGCGTCTGGCAGCAATAGCCGGCGGACTTCGTGATCCAGTCGCCCATCTGCGCCTCCTCGAACATGAAGCGCAGGTATTCGCGCGCCGCGTTCGGGAACTTGGTGTATTTGAAGATGACGGCGCTGGTCACCTGGAACAGCTCCACCGACTGGCCGACCGGCCCGATCGGCAGGTTGATGGTGCGGGTGTCGTTGGCGATGTCCTGCAGCTTCGGATCGTTGCGCGCGGTGTAGTAGGCCGAGATGCCGTTGGCGATGACCGACAACTCGCCGGCCAGGTAGGCGCGGTTGTTGTTGACGTCGAGCCAGCCCTCGGTGCCCGGGATGAAGGTCTTGTAGAGCTCCATCGCGTATTCGATGGCCTTCATCGTCTCCGGGCTGTTGATGGTGACGTTGCCGTTCTCGTCGACCATCTTGCCGCCATGGCTCCACAGCAGCCAATGGGCGTAGTTATTGCCGTCGCCGACGCCGTGGCCGTGGGTGAAGCCGACCGGATGGCCGGTCTTCTGCAGCGCCTTGCACAGCTCCAGGAAATCGTCGGTCTTGGTGGGGAATTGCGACCAGCCGGCTTCCTTCACCCAGCTCTCGCGATAGACGATGGCGTTGCCGATGGTGGCGAGCGGCAGGCCGACGAACTTGCCCTCGCGCGTGGCATAGTCCTTCGGCCCCTGGTACCAGCCGCCATACTTGTTGCCGAGATAATCGGCGAGCTCGGTCACGTCGAGCAGCTTGTCCGGATACTGGTGCGGATCGTCGAACCAGACCAGCATGAGATCGGGGCCGGAGCCGACATTGGCGGCGACGGCGGCCTTCGGGCGGATATCCTCCCAGCTCTCCTTGTCGACGCGGACCTCGATGCCGGTCGCCTCTGTGAATTTCTGGGTGTTGGCGAGCCAGGATTCCTCGTCGCCCTTCACGAAGGGCGACCAGCGCAGCAGGCGCAGGCTGGCGCCTTCTTCCGGCTTGTAGGTGAGGTCCGCGGCGGCGGCCGGGCGGCGGCCGATCAGAGCCGGGGCCATGGCGCCAGCGGCGAGGCCGGCGGTGGTCTTGATCACGTCGCGTCTGGTAAACTTCATGGTCGCTCCTCCATATGCTTCGGTTTCTCAGGAAATGCGATTGCCGGTCTCGCCATCGAACAGATGGACGAGGCCGGGCTGCGGCCTCAGGCTGATCTTCTCCCCCGGATCGAACAGATGGCGTTCGCGGAACATGGCGACGATTTCCTCGCCGCCGGCGAGGCGCGCATTGACCTGAACCTCCGGCCCGGTCGGCTCGACCACCACGACCTCGGCCGTCATGCCGCCGTCGCCCAGCATGAGATGCTCCGGCCGCACCCCGAGCACGACCTGGCGGCCGTCCGCAACGGCGTCGCTCAGCTGCAACGGCAGGCGCCAGCCATCCGCGCCGACGAAGCTGGGCTGGCCGTCGGCGGCGATGCGTCCGGGGACGAAATTCATCGCCGGCGAGCCGATGAAGCCGGCCACGAAGCGGTTGCCCGGCCGGTCGTAGAGATCGAGCGGCGCGCCGATCTGCTCGATCCGGCCGTCATGCATGACCACGATCTTGTCGGCCATGGTCATGGCCTCGATCTGGTCGTGGGTCACGTAGACGGTGGTGGTCTTCAAACGCTGGTGCAGCTCCTTCACCTCGGCGCGCATGGCGACGCGCAGCTTGGCGTCCAGGTTGCTCAGCGGCTCGTCGAACAGGAAGACCTGCGGGTCGCGCACGATGGCGCGGCCCATGGCGACGCGCTGGCGCTGGCCGCCGGACAATTGCCGCGGATAGCGGTCGAGATAGCTTGTGAGACCCAGGATTCCGGCGGCCTTCTGCACCCGGAGGTCGATCTCGTCCTTGGGCGCGTTCTTGAGCTTCAGCGAGAAGCTCATATTGTCCGCAACGGTCATGTGGGGATAGAGCGCGTAGTTCTGGAACACCATGGCGATGTCGCGCTCTTTCGGCGGCACGTCGTTGACGACGCGATCGGCGATGCGGATCTCGCCGCCGGTGACGCTCTCGAGCCCTGCGATCATGCGCAGCAGCGTGGATTTTCCGCAGCCTGACGGTCCGACCAGGATGACGAACTCGCCGTCGGCGATGTCGACGGAAACCCCATGCAGGATCTGCACGGCGCCGAACGCCTTGTGCAGATCGCGTATTTCGACTGACGCCATCCGGTGGAAATCCTCCCGTCTCGGCTCTCTGCGGAGCGCTTATTTGTCAGACTATATGGCGACGCTCTGCCGACGCAACAATTTCGCCGCGATCGCGATCAATGATCGGCAATCATCGGCGCTTCGCGGCGAATTTTTCTGCGCGATGCAGCTCGCTGCCTCATAAATGTGCAATGACAAGCTTGTCATTGCGTCGCAGCACGAGGCGCGGTGATTCACCTCAATGCCAGCCGCAGCGGGCGAGCGCCGTGCGCATGTGTTCTGGCGGCTCGGCTGTCACCGCGACCGGCGGCTTGTTCTTCGACAGCGGAATGACGACGCCCCGCGCGTGCAGATGCAGCGGCTGTTTGCGCTGCTCCGGCGCGAGCTCGCCATACATCGGCTCGCCCAGGATCGGGCAGCCGAGCTCGGCGCAGTGGACGCGCACCTGGTGGGTGCGGCCGGTCTCCGGCTTCAGCTCCAGCCAGGTGAGGCCGTCGCCGGACCCCAGCACACGGTATTGCGTGGCGGCCTTCTGGCCCTTGGGATCGACGATCATGCGCCAGCCGCCGTCCTTGCGCGTGGTCTTCAGGAGCGGCGCCTCGATCCGGCCCTCGGTCGCCGGCGGCGCGCCGACCACGACCGCCCAATAGGTCTTGTCGATTTGGCCGGCCTGGAACAGCCTGCCGAGCTTGGACAGCGCCTTGCGGTGGCGCCCCAGGACCAGGCAGCCGGAGGTGTCGCGGTCGAGCCGGTGGGCGAGGGCTGGCGGCGCCGGCAAGCCGAAGCGCAACCAATCGAAACATTGCTCCAGGTTCGGCCCGCCGCCCGGCCCGGCATGGACCGGCAGCCCGGCCGGCTTGTCGAGGACCAGGATCAGGCCGTCGCGGTAGAGCAGGCGCGCCTGGATCTCGGCCTCGGACAGCGGTGGCGGGAATTTTACCTTCGACATGCCCCTTCATAACCGCGCTTTAAGGCAGTTTCAAAGAATTGGCGGAAGTCTGGGCCGCGGAACCCCACGACGGCCGAGACCTGACAAGGCGTGCTGGAATGAGTAGAAAGACCGAAAGGGGAGCATCGGTGCAGACCTATCCGCGCGATCTTCTGGGCTATGGCGCGACGCCGCCGCGGGCCGATTGGCCGGGCGGGGCGCGGGTGGCGGTGCAATTCGTCCTCAACTACGAGGAGGGCGGTGAGAATTGCGTGCTGCATGGCGATGCGGCCTCGGAAACCTTCCTCGGCGAGATCATCGGCGCGCAGCCGTTCACGGGCGCGCGGCACATGTCGATGGAATCGATCTATGAATACGGGTCGCGCGCGGGGGTGTGGCGGCTGCTCGATTTGTTCAAGTCGCGCGGCGCGCCGCTGACCGTTTTCGCCGTGGCCATGGCGGCTGCGCGCAACCCGGCGGCGATCGAGCGCGCCTTGCAGGACGGGCACGAGATCGCCAGCCACGGCCTGCGCTGGATCAACTATCACGGCGTGCCGGTCGAGACCGAGCGCGCTCACATGGCCGAGGCGATGGAAATCCTCACCCGGCTCTGCGGCGCGCGGCCGCTCGGTTGGTACACCGGCCGCACATCGGAGAACACGCGGGCGCTGGTCGCCGAGTATGGCGGCTTCCTCTACGACGCCGACGACTACTCGGACGATTTGCCGTTCTGGAGCCGCATGGTCAAAGGCCCGCATCTGATCGTGCCCTACACGCTCGATGCCAACGACATGCGCTTCGCCTCCGCCCAGGGCTTCAATTCCGGCGAGCAGTTCTACGCCTATCTGAAGGACGCCTTCGACACCCTCTACGAGGAGGGCGCCGAGCGACCGAAGATGATGTCGGTTGGTCTGCATTGCCGGCTGGTCGGCCGGCCCGGCCGCTTCACCGCGCTGAAGCGCTTCCTCGATTACGTGCTGCTTCACGACAAGGCCTGGGTCTGCCGCCGCGTCGACATCGCGCGCCACTGGCACGCCCGGCATCCCTATCAGCCCGAGGTGCAATCATGATCACAGCCGAACAGCCGCAGACTCCCTTCGGCAACAACTTGGTCAACCTGGCCGACCCGCGGCTGGGGGCGGAGGCGATCTTCGCCACCGATGATTTTTTCGCGCCCAAGGAGCGGCTGCTCAATCCCGAGCCGGCGGTGTTCATCCCCGGCAAATACGACGAGCACGGCAAATGGATGGACGGCTGGGAATCGCGGCGCAAGCGTGGCGAGGGCCACGATTGCTGCGTGGTGCGGCTGGGCCTGCCCGGCGTGATCCAGGGAATCGACATCGACACCAGCCATTTCACCGGCAATTTCCCGCCCGCCGCGTCCATCGACGCCTGCCGGGTCGAAGGCGAGCCGAGCGCCGGAACGGAATGGCGCGAGATCGTGCCGGCCACCACGCTTCAGGGCAACGCGCATCATTTCATCGCGGTCGGCGACGAACGGATCTGGACCCATCTGCGCCTCAACATCTTTCCAGATGGCGGCGTGGCCCGGCTGCGCGTCTATGGCCGCGTCGCGGTGGACTGGGACACGTTCGACCGCAAGGAGCTCATCGACCTCGCCGCGGTTGTGCATGGCGGACGCGCCGTCGGCTGCAGCGACCAGCATTACGGCTCGCCCATGCAGATGCTTTATCCCGGCCGCGGCGTGAACATGGGCGACGGCTGGGAGACGCGGCGCCGCCGCGAACCGGGCAACGACTGGGCGATCCTGGCCCTCGGCCATCGCGGCCGGATCCGCAAGGTTGAAGTCGACACGGCGCATTTCAAGGGTAATTTCCCCGACCGCTGCTCGATCCTCGCCGCCGAGGTGACGGGCGGCACGGAAGACTCGCTGGTGACGCAATCCATGTTCTGGCGCGTCCTGCTGCCGGAGCAGAAGCTGGAGATGGACCGGCCGCATCATTTCCAGAGGGAGATTGCCGATCTGGGGCCCGTCACCCATATCCGCTTCAACATCATCCCCGATGGCGGGGTCAGCCGGCTGCGGCTGTTCGGCGAATTGGCTTAAGGGCACACGCATGTCGCATTTCCAGGTTCCGATCCGGCCGCTCACCCGCGAGGCCTTCCAGTATTACGGCGACGTGGTCCAGGTGGCGGGCAGCCCGCATCACACCATCAACCAGGGCTGGGCCGAGCGCTATTCCGACCTGGCGCGGCTCGACGTGGGCGAGCAGGGCGGGCGGTTCAGTCTCGGCATCGTGCGCGCCGAGCCGCGGCCGCTGCCGCTCCGGATCAAGCTGATGGAGCGCCATCCGATGAGCAGCCAGTTCTTCATGCCGCTCGCCCCGCGCCCCTTCCTGGTCGTCGTCGCGCCGCCCGGCCATGCCCCGAAGCCGGAGGACGTGACCGCCTTCCGCACCGTGGCCGGACAGGGCGTCAACTATCATCGCGGCGTCTGGCATCACCCGCTGATCGCGCTCGATCAGAGCACGGATTTCCTGGTCGTGGACCGGCGCGGCGAGGGCGAGAATTGCGACGAGGTGGAATTCAAGACGGTTGAGATCTGGATCGGCGAGCAGGATTGAGGAGCGGTGCATTGACGGCGAAGAGCGGAAGCGGTCTGAAATTTGAGCAACGCGGCGCCGGCGTCGAAGTGGCGGCCCTGCCGGACCCCGCGCTCGGCGCGGTGCTGAGCGACGCGGCGCTCGCCTTCCTGGTCGAGCTGGAGCGCAAATTCGCACCGGAGCGGTTGCGCCTGCTGGAGGCGCGGCGCGCGCGGCAGACGCGGCTCGATGCGGGCGAGAAGCCGAATTTCCTGAAAGAAACCGCTTCAGTTCGCTCCGGCGACTGGAAGGTGGCGCCGCTGCCCAAGGACCTGCTCGACCGCCGCATCGAGATCACCGGGCCGGTCGATCGCAAGATGGTGATCAACGCGCTCAAT
>JAEUKU010000071.1 GCA_016794075.1 Rhodospirillaceae bacterium | reverse complement strand
CCGCTTCGACAATTGCCATTCGGCATCGGCCAGCGCCGCGCGCCGCGCTGCGACCGTCGCTTCCGCCGCCGCGATCCGATCGGCGCGCGCTGGGAGCTTCGCCTCGGCGAGCCGTGCCTCGTATTCGGCGATGTTGCCGCGATCGCTGAGGATCGCGGCCTTGGCCTCGTCCAACTCCTCCTCGCCGATGATGCTGCCCTTTACCATCTTCTCGCGGCGCGCCAGGCGCGGCACCGAGAGCGACAGGGACGCGCGCGCCTCGTCGAGCTGGGCCTGGAGGATGGCGAGATCTTCCGGCCGGTCGCCCTTGCGGAGATCGGCAAGGTCGGATTCCGCCTGGGCGAGATCGGCCTGGGCCTGGTCGCGCCGGGCGCGCGCGGCATCGTCTTCGAGCGCGAACAGGATTTGGCCGGCCTTGACCTGATCGCCGCGCGCGACATCGAGCGCGACGATGCGGCCGGACTCCAATGGCGCGACATAGGTGTATTCGGCCTCGACGTAACCCTGCCAGACGCCCTCCGGCGCGGCGTCGCAGGCGGCGAGTGCCAAAGGAAGGCAGAGACTCCAACGCCAACGGGTCATGACGATCTCCTTCCGCGTTTCGCGGGCCGCTTTGTCGCCACCAGCCCGCCCAGCAGAATGTCGCGGTGCTGGTCGATCAGCGCATCGGGGTTGAAGGCGCCGGCTTCGTGCTGGGCGAAGGTGTGGCGCCAGATCACCGCCATCAGGAATGGCGCCACCAGCAGCCGCGCGGCGGCGGTGGGATCGACGGCGCGGAACTCGCCGCTGTCGATGCCGCGCCGGATCAGCGCGGTCAGCTGCGCCAGGGCCGGGCCGATCACTTCGGCGAGATAGAATTGCGCGAGCTCGGGGAAATTGGCGGATTCGCTGATGACCAGCTTGGGAATGGCGGAGCGGCGCGGGTCGTTGGCGACCGCCTTCATTTGCGTCAGGAAATGGTCGAGCGCGGCGCCGGCGCTGTCCTTGCGCGCGACCTGGTCGGCGGCGTTGCGGATGGTGCTGACCAGCATCGCCCGCACCATCGCCTTGAACAGCTCCGCCTTGTTGTCGAAGTAGCGGTAGAGCAGGCCCTTGGAGATGCCGGCCGCCGCGGCGACGTCGTCCAGGCGCGTGGCGGCGAAGCCCTTGGCGATGAAGACGTTGAGCGCGGCATCCAGGATCTCCGCCGGCCGGTCGGCGGCGCGGCGGCGCCAGCGCGGCGCGGCTTCCGGCGGTTGCGGGCTGGGGCAGCGGCCGGTCCGGCTCCGACGCGCGGGTGAATGAGACTGGGTCATGGGGCAGCAAATAGGCCCGGGCGGGCCGCGAGTCAATAAGTAACTGACCAGTCAGTTATTAATTTGATGCGACGGGAAGCCGCGACCCGCCCGCACCGGTTTCGCCAATCGGTTCCGCCGGCCGGCCGCCTGGGCCATACTCAACCCCATGTTGATCCAGCATTTTCCGCCCCTGGCCGCCGGCGGCTCCGGTGCCGCGCCCGGCGCCGCCCTCGGTGAATTGCGCCGGGCGGTGCAAGCGGCCAAACGGGACGCGCTGACCCGGCCGCAGCGCCTGGCGCAATTGGCGGCGCTGCCGCTCTGGCCCCTGGTGGTGCTGGTCTCCAGCCTCGCCTGGCAGCTGCCGCGCCACGGCGCGCGGGCGTGGCGGCAATCCGGCCGCAACCCGCTGCTGCAGCTTGCCGACCAGCTCCGCCTGGCGCTCACCGCCGGCATGTGGCCGCACCAGTACTACATGTTCGAGCTGTTCCGGCCGGAGCTGCGCGCGCAGGCCCGGTCATATCTGCTCCGCCAGGAGACCAAGCGCGGCGTCTATTCCATGCTCAAGGATCGCCCGCGCAAGAATCCCGTCTTCGCGCGCAAGGATCTCTTCGCCGATGCCTGCGCCGCCGCCGGGCTGCCGCATGGCGCGCTGATCGCGCGGCTCGGGAACGGCGCCGCCGACTGGCGCGGGGAACATCAGGCGCTGCCGCCGCGCGACCTGTTCGTGAAGCCGGTCCGCGGGCGCGGCGGCCGCGGCGCCGAGCGCTGGCGCTGGGACGGCGCGGCCTTCGCCGGCGCGGGAAAGGTGCGGCTGACGGCGGCGGGGCTGCTGGCACGGCTTTGCGCCAGGCGCGAAGCCTCCGTGGTTATGCCCTGCCTCGTCAATCACCCGGTATTGTCGGGCCTGGCGCTCACCGGACTGGGATCGGGCACGCTGGCGACATTGCGCATCGTCACCTGCCGCGACGAGCAGGATGCGCCGGAGGCAATGGCCGCGGCCTTGCGCTTTCCGCGCCGGCCCGATGCCGTGGTCGACAACTTCCATGCCGGCGGGCTGGCGGCGATCGTCGATCTTGCGACCGGGGCGCTGGGCGCGGCCACCGATCTGGGCCTCGCGCGCGACAGCGCCTGGCACGACCGCCATCCGGTGAGCGACGCGCCGATCGCCGGCGCGCTCGTCCCCTTCTGGCGCGAGGCGAAGCATTTGGCCGAGCGCGCCCATACCGCGCTCGGCGATCGCGTCGTCATCGGCTGGGACGTCGCGGTGCTGGCGGACGGCCCGGTGCTGATCGAGGCGAACGGCTTTCCCGATCTCGACATCCTGCAGCGCTGCGGTCGGGCACCGCTTGGGCCCTCGCGGCTCTGCGACCTGATGGCGCTCCATCTGCGCCGCGCCTATCCGCCGCGCCTATCCGTTGTGGCGCCGCCGCCGCGGCTTGCCAGCCGCTAGCGGTGATGCCGATTAGCGGGATTTATGGCGCCGCCGCGCGGCTGGCCTATGTCGCAATGCCGCATCGAATCCGCCTTGCGGGCTTTCCCCAAGGCTGAAATCATACCCGGGTCAATACAGGGAAATGGGCCGCGGCAAGCCGGCGCCCAGAATCACCGGTCCCGTTGGCCCGCAATCGTGGGAGGGACAGATTCATGGCTGGCAGACAACCCGTGGCGCCGCGTTGCGCCGCCCTCATCGGACCTTATTCCAGCGGCAAGACGACGCTCCTCGAGAGCCTCCTCTTCGTGACCGGCGCCATCTCCAAGAAAGGCAACGCCAAGGACCACACGCTGGTCGGCGACAGCGCGCCGGAAGCGCGCGCCCGCGGCATGTCGGTGGAAGTCTCCGCCGCCACCGCCGAGTTCCTGGGCGAGAAATGGACCTTCCTCGACTGCCCCGGCGCGGTCGAGCTGTCGCAGGACATGCGCAATGCCGTGCTCGCCGCCGATGTCGCCATCGTGGTGGCTGAGCCGCAGACGGAAAAGGCGCTGACCCTGGCGCCGATCTTCAGGTTCCTCGACGATCACAAGATTCCGCACCTCCTCTTCGTCAACAAGATGGACCATGCCGGCCTGCGCGTGCGCGACGTGATGGACGCGCTGCAGGCGGTGTCGTCACGCCCGCTGGTGCTGCGCCAGGTGCCGATCCGCGAGCCGGGCAAGAACGGCGACGAAGTGTCCGGCTATGTCGACCTGGTGAGTGAGCGCGCCTATCGCTACCACCCCGGCGCGCCCTCCGACCTGGTCAAGATGCCGGAGGAGATGCTGCCGAGGGAGCAGGAAGCGCGCGGGCAGATGCTCGAGCGCCTGGCCGATTTCGACGACCACCTGCTCGAGCAATTGCTGGGCGACGCGGTGCCGAGCAAGGAAGAGGTCTATGAGCAGCTCTCCAAGGACCTCGCCCAGGACCTGATCGTGCCAGTTCTGATGGGCGCGGCGGAACTCGATTACGGCGTGCGCCGCCTGCTGAAGACCCTGCGCCATGACGTGCCCGGCGCGGAGGCGACGGCGAAGCGCCTCGGCCTCGAAAGCGAGGGCACGGCGGCCCTCGTCTTCAAGACCTATCACCAGGCGCATAGCGGCAAGATCGCGCTGGCCCGCGTGCTGGCAGGCCAGCTCGCCGACGGCCAGACCCTGAGCGGCCAGCGCATCGGCGCCTTGCTGCGCCCGAGGCCCGGCGGCTACGACAAGATCGCCAACGCCGGCGCCGGCGACGTCGTCGGGCTCGGCCGCATGGACCATCTGCAGACCGGCCATGTGCTCACCGCCAGCGGCAAGACCCCGGCGGCGTTCAAATGGCCGGAGCCGCTGCCGCCGCTCTATGCCCTCGCCGTCGATGCCGAGAACCGCAACGACGAGGTGAAGCTGACCGCGGCGCTGGCCAAGCTCGCCGAGGAGGATCCCTCGCTGCGCTTCGGCCATGACCCCGACACGCATGAGCTGCTGCTGCAGGGCCAGGGCGACATCCATCTGCAGATCGCGCTGGAGCGGCTGAAGCTGCGCTTCAACCTGCCGGTCAAGGCGCGCCGGCCGCAGGTCAGCTACAAGGAGACCATCCGCGGCAAGGTGCAGCAGCACGCCCGCTTCAAGCGGCAATCGGGCGGCCACGGCCAGTTCGGCGACGTGCATGTGGAGATCTGGCCGCTGGAGCGCGGCCAGGGCTTCGAGTTCCACGACCGCGTGGTCGGCGGCGCGGTGCCGCGCACCTTCATCGGCTCGGTCGAGGAGGGCATCCGCGAATACCTGGTGAAAGGCCCGCTCGGCTTCCCGGTGGTCGACGTCGCCGCCGCCCTGTTCGACGGCCAGTATCATTCGGTCGACAGTTCCGACATGGCGTTCAAGACCGCGGCGCGCATGGCGATGCAGGAGGCGATGCCGAAATGCCAGCCGGTCCTGCTGGAGCCGATCTTCGCCGTCGACATCGCCGCGCCGGCCAGCCTGACCTCCCGCGTCCACTCCCTGGTGACCGGGCGGCGCGGCCATATCCTGCAGATCGCCAGCAAGGACGGCTGGGACGGCTGGGAGGTGGTCGAATGCCTGATGCCGCAATCGGAGCTGCAGGATCTGGTGATCGAGCTCAGGTCGCTGACCTACGGCGTCGGCCATTTCACCTATCGCTTCGATCATCTGCAGGAGCTGAGCGGCCGGCTGGCGGACAAGGTCATCGAACAGCGCCAGACGGTGGCGGCGCGCTGAGTTTCGCCCCGTAGAACCGCGCCCCGCGGAACTCCCCCCGGGCGCTCCGGATTCGGCTAAGCTGTGCCGGCGTCCCGAACCTCGCCCGGGCGGAACCCGGGCGCCGTTCAGGCGCCGTTCAGCTTGGCTGGCGTAGCAAATCGGGGACAGCCCGGGAAACACGGCGTGCGCGACATCCTTCAGACACCTGCCCGGCGACGGCGAGCCCTGCTCGGCGGCGCCGCATTGCTCTGCCTGCTGGCCGCGGCGGAGCTGCCCGCGCTTGTCCTGCTGCCTGCCCCCGCCCTGGCCGAAAGCGGCGGCGGCGGTGGGGGCGGCGGCGGGGAAGGCGGTGAGGGCGGCGGCGATGGCGACGGCGGCGGTGGCGACGACGGGGGCGACGACGGCGGTGGCGACGACGGCGGTGGAGACGACGGCGGTGGCGACGACGGGGGCGGTGACGGCGATTCGGGTGGCGGTGAATCGGGCGGTTCGGATGGAGGCTCCGGCGGCGGCTCCGGCGGCGGCAATTCGGGTAGTGGATCGGGTGGCGGATCGGGTTCCGGCGGCGGCAACTCGGGCGGCAATTCGGGGCCCGGCAAGGGCAAGGACAACCCCGGCGACGATGCCGGCGACGACGAAAGCGGCGAGGAACAGGACGAGGCGCTCAACCTGCGGGAAAAGGGCGAGATCCGCTCCCTGGGCGACGTCTATTCGGTGGCCGAGCGCCAGCTGCAGGGCAAGGTGATCTCCGCCGAGCTGGTGGGACAGGGCGAGGGCCGCTGGGCCTATGACCTGCGGGTGGTGACACGCGACGGCTATGTGCGGCGCGCGCGCTATGACGCGGCCTCGCTCGCCCTGCTTTCGCTCGATGGCCGGAAGGTCGAATAGCGGGTCGAAAGCAAATCTTAACAAGGGCGGAATAAAGCGGGTTCATGCGCATCCTGGTGGTCGAGGACGATCCAAACCTGCAGAAGCAGCTGAGCAAGGCGCTGGGCGGCGCCGGCTATGTGGTCGAAAGCGCCCAGGACGGCGAGGAAGGCTGCTATCTCGGCGAAAGCTCGGAATTCGACGCGGTGGTCCTGGATCTCGGCCTGCCGCGGATGAACGGGATCGAAGTCCTGCGCAGATGGCGGGCCGCCGGCCGCACCCTGCCGGTGCTGATCCTGACCGCGCGCGACCAGTGGTCGGACAAGGTCGCCGGCATCGATGCCGGCGCGGATGATTATCTGGCCAAGCCCTTTCACATGGCGGAGCTGCTGGCGCGGCTGCGGGCGCTGATCCGGCGCAGCGCCGGCCACGCCGACCCGCTGCTGCGCAACGGCAGGCTGACCCTGGACACCCGCTCCGGCGAGGTCGCGCTGGACGGCAAGCCGGTCTCGCTCACCGCCTTCGAGCAGCGCCTGCTCGCCTATCTGATGCACCGGATCGGCCGCGTCGTCGGCCGCGGCGAGATCATCGAGCACATCTATGCCCAGGACTTCGACCGCGATTCCAACACCGTCGAGGTCTTCGTCGGGCGCCTGCGCAAGAAGCTCGGCGCCGATCTGATCGAAACCGTGCGCGGCCAGGGCTACCGCCTGCGACGCGATGAGGGCGATGGCGGGCGCGGGGATGACGGCCGGGAGGTCGGGAACGGTCGATGATCGCATGATCCGCCTCGATCGCCGGTCGCTCACCTTCCGCCTGGTCATCGGCGCCTCGGTGCTCTGCGCCGTAACCCTGGTCATCGCCTACCTGCTGCTGACGGCGCTGTTCGACCTGCATTTGAAGAACGCCGTCGACGCGGAGCTGGCCGATCGGCTCGACGACCTGGCGGCGGGCCTGGAGATCGCGCCCGATGGCACGATCTCGCTGCCCCGGGCCCCGGATCTGCCGAAATACGATCGCCAGCTTTCCGGTCACTACTGGCAGGTCGCGGTGGCGGAGCAGCCGCCGATCCGCTCGCGCTCGCTGTGGGATGCGCGGCTGCCGGAACCGGCGGAGCCGACCGCGCCCGGCGCGGAGGATATGGGTGCGGTCGCGCTGCGCGAGATCGCCGGGCCGCGGGCGGAACCGCTGCGCCTGGCGCAACGGGTGCTGCGCTTCGACCCGGCACCGGGTCCGGTGGTCTTCTCGGTCGCCGCCGATCTGGCCCCCGTGCAGGCGGCGGCCGGCGAGTTCTCCCGCATCCTTGCCATCGCCCTGGTGGTGCTCGGTTTCGGCCTGGTTTTCGCGCTGGTGCTGCAGGTGCGGGTCGGGCTGCGCCCCCTGGAGCGGATCGGCGCCGCGCTCAGCGCCATCCGCGCCGGGCGCGAGCGGCACATCCCCGGCGACGTGCCGACCGAGATCGCGCCGCTGACCCGCGAATTGAACGCGCTCATCGACCATCACCAGACCCTGATCGACCGGGCGCGGGCCCAGGCCGGCGACCTCGCGCACGCGCTGAAGACGCCGCTCACGGTCCTGCGCAACGAGATCGAGATGGAGGAGGCCCCCGACCGCAACCTCGCGCTGGAGCAGATCGCCGCCATGTCCGACGTGGTGCAGCATCACCTGGCGCGCGCCCGCGCCGCGGCCAGCGCCAATCTGATCGGCGTGCGCGCCGACGCGGCACAGGCGATCGGCTCGCTGGCCCGCACCCTGCCGCGCATCGTGACGGAGCGCGACGTCGACGTGGACGTGACGATCGAAACCGAGCCGCTGCACTTCGCCGGCGAGGCGCAGGACCTGAGCGAGCTGATCGGCAACCTGCTGGAGAACGCCTGCCGCTGGGCGCGGCGGCGGGTAGCCATTGGTGCCGCGGCGAAGGATGGCCGCCTGGTCATCACCATTGGCGATGACGGCCCCGGCATCGCGCCGGAACTGCGCGCCACGGCGCTGCAGCGCGGCAGTCGCCTGGACGAACGCAATCCGGGCAGCGGCCTCGGCCTCACCATCGCTCAGGACCTGGCGAAGCTCTACGGCGGCTCGCTCAGCCTCGGCGAGTCGCCGCTCGGCGGCCTGCTGGTCACGGTTAATCTGCCGGCGGCGTGACGCGCGGTCAGTGCGCCTTCACCTTCACATAGGAGCCGGGCGCGTCCTCGATCGCCTTCAGCTTGCCGCCCTTGCCGGGTTCGCGCGCCGGCACCTTGCCGTCGGCGAAATCGGCGATCCAGCTCTGCCATTCCGGCCACCAAGACCCGACGCGTTCCTCGGCCCCGGCCAGCCAGGCATCCGGATCATTCGGGAAGCTCCTGGTCTTGGCATTCACCCAGTGATGGTACTTCTTCGAAGCCGGCGGATTGACCACGCCGGCGATGTGACCCGAGGCGGCCAGCACGAAGCGCACCGGTCCTGAATAGAGCTGCGTCGCCACATAGGTCGCCTGCCATGGGGCGATGTGGTCCTCGCGGGTGGAGAGCAGGAAGCTCGGCGTCGCGATCTTGGCGAGGTCGATCGGCACCCCGTCGAGCTCGATGCCGCCCGGCTGGCTCAGCAGGTTCTTCTGGTACATGTTGCGCAGATAGAAGCTGTGCATGGCCGCCGGCATGCGCGTCGAATCCGAGTTCCAGTAGAGCAGGTCGAAGGGGAACGGCTCCTTGCCCAGCAAGT
The DNA here is from genome assembly GCA_016794075.1 of Rhodospirillaceae bacterium. GTDB lineage: Bacteria > Pseudomonadota > Alphaproteobacteria > Dongiales > Dongiaceae > Dongia_A. The sequence goes on along the minus strand of JAEUKU010000071.1, from coordinate 6,910 downwards.
AGTTGTTGATGACGAAGGACCAGATCAGATCGTTGGCGCGCAGCATGTTGAAGGTGTTGGCCATCTCGGCGCCTTCGAGGAAGCCGCGCTCGTTCATCTTCTCCTCGAGCGCTGCCAGCTGCTCCTCGTCGATGAAGACGGTAAGCTCGCCCGCGTCCTTGAAATCGACCAGCGTGGTGAGATAGGTGGCGCTGGCGACGCGCGCGGCCTTGCCCTTGGCCTGCAGATAGGCGAGCAGGCAGGCGAGCAGGGTGCCGCCCAGGCAATAGCCGACGACGTTGGCGGTCTTTTCGCCGGTCGCCTTCTCTATCGCATCCAGCGCTGCCGCCGGCCCTTCGAGCAAGTAGTCGGAGAAGGTCTTGGCGGCGAGCCTCTCGTCCGGATTGACCCAGGAGATGACGAAGACCGTGTGGCCCTGGTCGACCGCCCATTTGATGAAGGAATTCGCCGGCTTCAGATCGAGGATATAGTATTTGTTGATCCAGGGCGGGATGATGAGCAGCGGCCGCTTCGCCACCTCGGTCGTGGTCGGGGTGTACTGGATGAGCTGGATCAGGTCGTTCTGGAACACCACCTTGCCCGGCGTCACGGCGATGTTCTTGCCGACCTCGAAGGCCTCCATGTCGGTCATGCGGATCTTGAGTTGGCCCTTGCCGCGCTCGAGGTCGTGCAGCAGGTTCTGCAGGCCCTTGACCAGATTCTCGCCGCGGCTCTCGACGGTGGCGCGCAGCACCTCCGGGTTGGTCATGACGAAGTTGCTCGGCGCCATCGCGTCGACGAATTGCCGCGTGTAGAAATCGATCTTGCGCGCGGTCTTGTCGTCCAGCCCCTCGACGCTTTGCACCGTCGATTGCAGCCAGCGCGCGGTCAGCAGGTAGGATTGCTTGACGAAATCGAAGACCTGGTTGTCCTGCCAGGCGGCGTCCTTGAAGCGGCGATCGTCCTTGGCCGGCGCGATCACCGGCTCGGCCTCCTGGCCCATCATGCGCCGGGCGGTGCTCTGCCACAGGTTCATGTAATCCTGCCAGAGCGAGAAATGCGCCTCGACCAGCTTGCCGGGATCGCTCATCAGGCGGTGGGTCATTTCCATGAAGGCGCGGCCGATCGCCATCGGATCGAAATTCGGCGCGCTCAATCCGGCCGCCTGGTTGCGGCTGAGGAAATCGGCGACCAGGCGCTGCGATTGCTCGGCGATGCGGGCCATCGCCTCGGACCAGGCGGCGGCGTCCATGCCGCCAACATCGCCAAGCTGCTCCGGGCCCTTCTGGGAACCCCGCTCGGCACCCCGCTCGGCACCCCGCTCAGCACCGGGGGCCGGCTTGCCGCTGCCGGAGCCCTTTCCGGCCGATTGCTCGCTCATGAAGACCTCGAACTTTGTCTTGGTTTTCAATGTCTTGCTGCGCGCCGAAAATGGCAATCGACGCCCGCCGTTCTTTGCTATAGTAGCGCAAGCCAAAGATTCGGCACTAAGTCGTTGAACGGTGGGCGCAAACCCTTGGTCGGAGCCCTGGTCGCGACGGCCGCGGCGCCTGTTGGGGAGGTAGCGGAGCTCATGATGAAGTCCTTGCACTTGCGCGCCGGCTGCGCGGCGGCGCTTGCGGCCGGAGTTCTGCTGGCGGGCTGTTCCTCGGAGCCCGATTATCCCGATGCTCCCGCCGGACCGCAGAATACCGCCAGCGCCGAGGGCGCCGCCAGCACCGAAGCCTCCGCCCCGCCCGCCGGCGAGGGCGAGTTCCCGGACGTGAACACGGTCCCGACCGAGCGCCCCAGTTCCACGATCCAGGACCTGAACCAGGCGCCGGAGGGATTGTCCGGGGCCGAAAGCGGCACGCAATACGGCGAGGAGCTGGTCGGCGGGCCGACCTCCAGCGCCGACCGGCCGGCGCCGCCGCAGCCAGAGCTGCCGCCGATCCCGGAAGCCGGCATCACCGAGACCTCGGAAGACAGCACCGGCGCGGAAGAGGCGGTCGCCGAGCCGGTGGCAGAGGCCCCCGCGGCGGAAGCCGCGCCTGAGCCCGAGGCCGCCGCGCCGGCGTCGCAACCGGCGCCCCAATCCGCACCCCCACAATCAGCTCCCCCACAATCAGCTCCCCCACAATCAGCTCCTCTGGCGCCGATGCCGGGTGCCGCGCAGGCGCAGCCGGTGACCCCGGTCGGCACGCCACAGCCCGGGGCCAAGCCGTTCCAGCCGGATTCCCAGCTCGCCTTGACGCCCGGCAGCATGCAGGCCCAGGGCGCCCAGAACGCCTATATGCAGCCGCAAGCGGCCTATGGCCCGAACTATGCGGCGCTGGCGCCGGAGAATTACGGCGTCCAGTTCTCGCAGCCGGCCCTGCCGCCCTACCAGGCGTACAGCGCCCAGGCGATGTACCGCTCGCCCTATGCCTCGCCGCCGACCAATTACGGCGGTGCGATCGTGCCGGGGCAGGTTGTACCGGGCCAGGTGGCGGCGCCGATGCCGGGCCTTCCCACCTACGCCCAGACCTACAGCCAGCCCTATGGCATGGCACCGTATGGCGCGGTTGCCGGCGGCCAGCCGGTCGGTCTGGTCTATTTCCGCGACGGTTCGGCGCGGCTCTCTTCCGACGATCGCAAGGTGCTGAAGCAGATCGCCGAGATGCACCGCATGTATGGCGGCGTCATCCGCGTGGTCGGCCATGCCAGCATGCGCACCGGCTCGATGGATCTGGCGCGCCACCAGCAGGCCAATCAGCGCATCTCGGAAGCCCGCGCCCAGGCCGTTGCCCGCCAGCTCGCCAGGTACGGGGTGCCCGAGGCAGCGATCCAGACCATCGCCGCCGGCGACACCCAGCCCGTCTATGCCGAGGTGATGCCGACCGGCGAGGCGGCGAACCGCCGCGCCGAAGTCTATCTCTCCGCCTACTAGCTCAGGTCATCATGTGGAATCAGGGAACGATCGGGATTCCGGTCGGCGCGGCCGATGTCCGTTAGCGCCGGACTGCCCGCCCGCGGCGACAACCGGCCGCTGAGAATCGGCATCGCCGGGCTCGGCACCGTCGGCCTCGGCGTGGTCAAGCTGATCGGCGAGAACGCCGACATCCTCCGCCTGCACTGCCCGCGCGCGATCGAGGTGGTCGCCGTCTCGGCGCGCGACCGCAAGAAGGACCGCGGCGTGGATGTCAGCCGCTTCGCCTGGTGCGAGGATCCGCTCAGCCTGCCCGACCATCCGGAGGTCGACGTGGTGGCGGAGATGATCGGCGGCTCCGAAGGCGTCGCCAAGGCGCTGGTCGAGAAGGCGATCGCCAAGGGCAAGCACGTGGTGACCGCCAACAAGGCGCTGCTGGCCCATCACGGCACCGCGCTGGCGCTGGCGGCGGAAAAGGCCGGCGTGGCGCTGGCCTACGAGGCGGCGGTGGCCGGCGGCATCCCGATCATCAAGGCGATGCGCGAGGGCCTTGCCGCCAACCGCATCGAGCAGGTCTACGGCATCCTCAACGGCACCTGCAATTACATCCTGACGCAAATGCGCGAGACGGGGCGCGAATTCGCCGACGTGCTCGCCGAGGCGCAGAAGCTCGGCTATGCCGAGGCCGATCCCAGCTTCGACGTCGACGGCATCGACGCGGCGCACAAGCTTTCGATCCTCACCAGCGTCGCCTTCGGCTGCCAGATCGATTTCAGCGGTGTCCGCATCAGCGGCATCCGCAACGTCTCGGCCATGGACATCGCCTATGCCGACGAGCTCGGCTATCGCATCAAGCTCCTCGGCATCGCGCGGGTGACCACGCATGGCGTCGAGCAGCGCGTGCATGCCTGCATGGTGCCGGTCGCAGCGGTCATCGCCAAGGTCGACGGCGTCTACAACGCGGTCGTCACCAACGGCAATTACGTCGGCCAGAACGTCGCCATCGGGCGGGGCGCCGGCGAGCGCCCGACCGCCTCGGCGGTGGTCAGCGATCTCATGGACATCGCGCGCGACCGCATCCTGCCGGCCTTCTCGGCCCCCGCCGACCAGCTGAAGAAGCTGCCGGCCGCGCCCGCCGGCAGCCATGTCGGCCCGTACTATCTGCGCCTGATGGTGGTCGACCGGCCGGGCGTCATCGCCGACATCGCCGCGGCGATGCGCGACGAGAGTGTGTCGATGGAGGCGATGATCCAGCGCGCCCGCGCGCCGGGCGAGGCGGTGCCGGTGGTGCTCACCACCCACGACACCACCGAGGCGGCGATCGACCGCGTGGTGGCGCGGCTGAAGCGGCTGGATTCCATCCTGGAACCGCCGCATGTCCTGCCCATTGAGCTGCTGAGTTAAACCCACGTGCGCGGCGCCCGGTTGCTGGCGCCGCCGCCAGCAACGGAGTCTCTGACGATGGATCGCAATCTTGCCCTCGAAGCCGTGCGCGTGACCGAGGCCGCGGCGCTCGCTGCCTCGCGCCTGATGGGGCGCGGCGACGAGAAGGCCGCCGACCAGGCCGCCGTCGACGCCATGCGCCGCGCGCTGAACGACCTTGCCATCGACGGCACGGTGGTGATCGGCGAGGGCGAGCGCGACGAGGCGCCGATGCTCTATATCGGCGAGAAGGTCGGCGCCGGCGGCCCCAAGATCGACATCGCCCTCGATCCGCTGGAAGGCACCACGATCACTGCCAAGGGCGGCTCCAACGCGCTGGCGGTTGTCGCCATGGCGGAGCAGGGCGGCTTCCTGAACGCGCCCGACACCTACATGGACAAGATCGCGGTCGGCCCCGGTTTGCCGGACAATTTGGTCGATCTCGACGCCGGGCCGGAGGAGAATTTGAAGCAGCTGGCCAAGGCGAAGAAGATGCAGCTCTCCGATCTCGTCGCCTGCATCCTCGACCGGCCGCGCCACACCGAGCTCATCGCCCGGGTGCGCGCCGCGGGTGCCCGCATCATGCTGATCTCCGACGGCGACGTCTCCGGCGTCATCTCCACCGCCACGCCGGGCAGCGGCGTCGACATCTACATGGGTTCCGGTGGCGCGCCCGAAGGCGTGCTGGCGGCCGCGGCGTTGCGCTGCATCGGCGGCCAGATGCAGGGCCGCCTCATCTTCCGCAACGAGGACGAGAAGGCGCGCGCCCGCCGCCTCGGCGTCACCGACCTCAACCGCAAATACGGCCTGATGGATCTCGCCAAGGGCGACGTGATGTTCGCCGCCACCGGCGTGACCGACGGCGCCATGCTGAAGGGCGTGCGCCGCTCGGCGCAAGGCGCGGTCACCCACTCGATGGTGATGCGCTCCAAATCCGGCACCGTGCGCGTGGTCGAGGCGCAGCACAACTGGACGATCAAGCGGCCGAAGGACGTCTGAGGCCGACGCGTCCAGGATGACTGCGCCCGCCCCCTATTTGGGCGTCACCCGTTCGCTCTGCGGCAAGCTGTGGCTGGAGCGGCCGGGCGATGCGCGGCTGGCGCAGGCCATCGCGCAGCGCTGCCAGGTGCCGGAGCTGGTCGGCCGCCTGCTCGCCGCGCGCGGGCAGTCGCTCGACACGGTGGAGAGCTTCCTCAATCCGCGGCTGCGCGACCTGCTGCCCGATCCCTCCGATTTCAGGGACATGGATGCGGCGGCCGAGCGCCTGGCGCGCGCGGTGCAGGCGGGCGAGACCATCGCGATTTTCGGCGACTACGACGTCGACGGCGCCACGTCGGCCGCCTTGCTGATCCGCTTCCTGCGCGCCATCGATGCGAAGCCGCCGCTGCTCTACGTGCCGGACCGGCTGCGCGAGGGCTATGGCCCCAACGCCGCGGCCTTGCGCCAGCTGAAAAGCGCGGGGGCGAGCGTCGTCGTCACCGTCGATTGCGGCATCACCGCCTTTGCCGCGCTGGAAGACGCGGCGGCCAACGGCCTCGATGTCATCGTCTCCGATCACCACGTGGCGGAGCCGGCGCTGCCGAAGGCGATCGCGGTGGTCAATCCGAACCGGCTCGACGAGACCTCGCCGCATCGCAACCTGGCGGCGGTCGGCGTCACCTATCTGCTGCTGGTGGCGGTCAACCGCGCGCTGCGGCGGGCCGGCTGGTACACCGCGGCACGGGCGGAGCCCGACCTGCTGCAATGGCTCGACCTGGTCGCCTTGGGCACCATCTGCGACGTGGTGCCCTTGGGCGGGCTCAACCGCGCGCTGACGGCACAGGGGCTGAAGGTCATGGGCCGGCGCGGCAATCCCGGCATCAGCGCGCTGTGCGACGTGGCGCGGGTGAACGAGCGGCTGGAAGGCTTCCATTGCGGCTTCATGCTGGGGCCCCGCGTCAATGCGGGCGGCCGCGTCGGCCGCGCCGATCTCGGCGCGCGGCTGCTCTCCACCGAGGATCCGGCGCTGGCCTTGGAACTGGCGCGCGAGCTCGATGTGCTGAACGAGGAACGCCGCGCGCTGGAGGCCGAGGTGCTGGCCGCGGCGACCAGGCTGGCGGAAGCCGCGGCGGCGCAGAATCCGCATCTGCTGATCCTCGCCGGCGAGAGCTGGCATCCCGGCGTGATCGGCATCGTCGCCGGCCGATTGAAGGACCGCTACCAGCGCCCGGTCTGCGTCGTCGCGCTGGAGAACGGCATCGGCAAGGCCTCGGGCCGCTCGGTTGCCGGGCTGCATCTGGGCCAGGCGGTGATCGCCGCGCGCGAGTTGGGGCTCGTCCTCAAGGGCGGCGGCCATGCCATGGCGGCGGGCTTCGAGATCGCGGCGGAGAAGCTGCCGGCGCTGCAGGATTTCATCGCCGCGCGGTTCAAGGACACGCTCGACGGTGCGCCCCTGATGCCGACGCTGCTGATCGACGGCCTGGTGCAGGGCCGCGGCGCCACGCCGGATTTCCTCGGCACGCTGGAGCGCCTGGCGCCGTTCGGCGCGGGGAATTCCGAACCGCGCTTCGTGCTGCCGGAACAGCGCATCGCCATGGCCGACGTGGTCGGCACCAATCATGTGCGCTGCCGCCTGACCGGCCC
>JAEUKU010000067.1 GCA_016794075.1 Rhodospirillaceae bacterium | reverse complement strand
CCACGCCTCGATCATCGACGGCATCCGGCTGTGCAAGGCCAAGCGCTTCCGCTACCGCAACAACGACATGGGCGACCTGGAGGCGCAGCTGCAGGCGGCGGACGAAGCCGGCGCGCGCTTCAAGCTGATCGCCACCGACGGCGTGTTCTCGATGGACGGCATCATCGCCGACCTCAAATCCATCTGCGACCTGGCCGAGCGCTACAACGCGCTGGTCATGGTCGATGACAGCCATGCGGTCGGCTTCATCGGCGCGCATGGCCGCGGCACGCCGGAATATTGCGACGTCGAGGGCCGCGTCGACATCATCACCGGCACGCTCGGCAAGGCGCTGGGCGGCGCCTCCGGCGGCTATGTCGCCGCGCGCAAGAGCGTCGTTGACCTGCTGCGGCAACGCTCGCGGCCCTATCTCTTCTCCAATGCGCTGGCGCCGAGCATTGTGGTCGCCTCGCTCGCGGTGCTGGAATTGCTGCAGACCGAGGAGGGGGCGGAGGAGCGGCGCAAGGTGATCGAGAACGGCCGCGTGTTCCGCAAGGCGATGACCGAGCTCGGCTTCACCCTGGTGCCGGGGGACCATCCCATCATCCCGGTGATGCTGGGCGACGCGGCGCTCGCGACCCGCATGGCCGACGCGCTGCTGGAAGAAGGGATCTATGTGATTGGCTTTTCCTTCCCCGTCGTGCCCAAGGGTCAGGCGCGCATCCGCACCCAGATGAGTGCGGCGCACACGCCGGAGCACATTGCCCAGGCGGTGGCGGCCTTCGCCAAGGTGGGCCGGCAATTGGGCGCCATAGGCGCGCAGAAGAAGGCGGTGTGACCATGCGCGCTTTGGCGAAACTCGAACGGGCGCCGGGCTTGACGCTCACCGACGTGGCGAAGCCCGAGGTCGGCCACAACGATGTGCTGATCAGGATCCGGAAAACGGCGATCTGCGGCACCGATTGCCACATCTGGAAATGGGACGATTGGGCGCAGAAGACCATCCCCGTGCCGATGCAGGTCGGCCACGAATATGTCGGCGAGATCGTCGACATGGGCGTCGAGGTGCGCGGCTTCGCCATCGGCGACCGAGTCTCGGGCGAGGGCCACATCACCTGCGGCTTCTGCCGCAATTGCCGCGCCGGGCGCCGACATCTCTGCCGCAACACCGTCGGCGTCGGCGTCAACCGCGCCGGCGCCTTCGCCGAATACCTCGCCATCCCCGCGGTCAACGCCTTCAAGATCCCCGACGGGATCAGCGACGAGATGGCCTCCATCCTCGACCCCTTCGGCAACGCCACGCATACCGCGCTCAGCTTCAATCTGGTGGGCGAGGATGTTCTGATCACCGGGGCGGGGCCGATCGGCATCATGGCCGCCGCCATCTGCCGCCATGTCGGCGCGCGCCACATCGTCATCACCGACGTGAACGATTACCGCCTCGACCTCGCCCGCAGGATGGGTGCCAGCCGCGCCGTCAACGTCGCCAAGGGCAGCCTGAAGGACGTGATGACGGATCTCGGCATGGTCGAGGGCTTTGACGTCGGCCTGGAAATGTCCGGCGTGCCGACCGCCTTCGCGCAGATGCTGGAGCACATGAACCACGGCGGCAAGATCGCGCTGCTCGGCATCCCGCCCGCCAACACCGCCATCGACTGGAACCAGGTCATCTTCAAGGGCCTCGAGATCAAGGGCATCTATGGCCGCGAGATGTTCGAGACCTGGTACAAGATGATCGCCATGCTGCAGAGCGGCCTCGACCTGACGCCGATCCTCACCCACCGGATGCCGGTGACGGAGTTCAAGCAGGGCTTCGAGATCATGCTGAGCGGGCAGTCGGGCAAGGTAATCCTGGATTGGGCGTGAGAAACACGCACCGCTGCAGCCTCACTCACGTCATGCCAGGACTTGGTTCTGGCATCCACGAGCTTGCCTGCAGCTGGTCGTACTTGCCCATAGAAACTCGTGGATGGTCGGGCCAAGCCCGGCCATGACGGCGGAGTAGCGGAGTCGCGAGTGCTCTGGACCATCGGCCATTCCAACTATCCGATCGCGCATTTCCTGGCGCTGTTGCGGGGCGCTGGCATCCAATGCGTGGCAGATTTGCGCTCGGTGCCTTTCTCGCGCCGCTTTCCGCAATTCAGCCGGAAGGCGCTGACGGCATCGTTGAGGGAGGCCGGCATCGAATACTGGTTCCTCGGCGATGCGCTGGGCGCCCGACCGAAAGACCCGGCCTGCTACGACAATGGCAGGGCAAGCTATGCGCGCATCGCGGCGACAGCGGCCTTCAAGGACGCCATCGACGCGTTGATCGCGACGGAGCCGCTCAAACGCATCGCGCTCATGTGCGCGGAGCGGGAGCCGCTCGATTGCCACCGCACCATCCTGGTGGCGCGCGACCTGGTGCAACGCGGCCGCGAGATCGCGCACATCCTGGCCGACGGCGCAATCATGCCGCATGGAGAGATCGAGCGGAGATTGCTGCGTGCGACGAAGCAGGGCGACGATCTATTCGCCGACCGCGAAGCGGCGCTCGCCCGCGCCTATGACACGCGCGCCGCGCAACTGGCCTTTGCCGGTGAACCACCGCGATCCTGACCGGCGTCACATCCGGTTGATGGACACCCCGCCATCCACCAGCATCGCCGTGCCGGTGGTGAAGCTCGCCGCGTCGGAGGCGAGATAGAGCGCAGAGCGGGCGATCTCCTCCGGCCGGGCGATGCGCTTCAAGGCGTGCAAGCCCTCGATGAAGGCGCGGCTCTCCGGCGTGCCGATCATGGGCGCCGCCATCGGGGTGTCGGTGCCGCCGGGCAGCAAGGCGTTGACGCGGATGCCCCTTGGCCCGAACTCGGCCGCCAGCGCCTGGGTCAGGCCGATGAGGCCGGACTTGCTGGCCGCATAGGCGGCGACACCGGGAAGCCCCGCCGTATGGCCGACGAAGGTCGAGGTGAAGATCAAGGACCCGCCACCACGCCGAAGCATCGCGGGAATCTGGTGCCGGGCGCCGAGGAACGCGGCGGTGAGGTTGGTGTCGATCGCCGCGTTCCACCCGGCGAGCGAGATGTCCGGCGTGGCGCCCATCTCGCCCATGATCGCCGCATTGTTGAAGGCGATGTCGAGGCCGCCATAGTTGCCGACGGCCGTCTCCACCAGCGCTTTGGCATAGGCATCATCGCGCACGTCGCCGGCAAGCGCGACGGCGCGCCCGCCCGCCGCGGCGATTTCCGCCGCCAGGGCATCGAGCTCCGCTTGCCGCCGTGCCGCCACCACCAGCTCTGCGCCCTCGCGGGCAAAGAGCAGCGCGGCGGCGCGGCCGATGCCGGAGCTGGCGCCGGTGATGATGGCGATCTTGTCGGCAAGTTCTTGCATGGCATCCTCCCTGTGTACGGAAGGAGAATGCGCGTGGTGCGATCGCGGCTCACTCCGCTTCTTGCGGCTAGCTTTGCTTCACCAGCCGCGCCGCATAGAAGCCGTCGATGCCGCCGAGCTGCGCCAGGTGCGAGGGCAGCGAGCGGAGGTCGCCTTCCGGCGTCACCAGCTCCTTGAAGCCGTAGAGCTCCTCGGCCGTGATCGGCGCGCGCGCCAGGTTCGGGTGGCGATTCAGCGCCGCGGCGATGCGTTCCGGCCCCTCTTCGAGTTGCAGCGAGCAGGTGCAGTAGAGAATGACACCGCCGGGCTTGGCCAGCGCCACCGCGGAATCGAGCAGCTTGTCCTGGCTGGCGGAGAGCTTGGCGACGTCGCGCGGGTCCTTGAGCCAAGCGACGTCGGGATGGCGGCGGATCGTGCCGGTGGCGGAGCAGGGCGCGTCCAGCAGCACGAGGTCGAAATCCTTGGCCTTGCGCCACAAAGTGGCATCGGCCACTTCGCAGGTCACGTCGAGGCGCAGCCGCTTCATGTTCTCGGCCACCCTTTCCAGCCGCTTGCGCGAACGGTCGAGGGCAACCACCTGCGCGCCGGCCAGAGCGAGCTGCGCCGACTTGCCGCCGGGCGCGGCGCACATGTCGAGCGCGCGCCGGCCGCTCAGGCTGCCGCCGAACATGCCGATCAGCAGCTTGGCGGGCAGCGATGCGCCGAGATCCTGCACCCACCACATGCCCTCGGCGAAGCCGGGCAGGTCCTCGATACGCGGCGAGGGGCGGTAATTGTCCGGCGCATGGGCCGGGCGGCGCACGGTATCGGAGGGCAGGACTTCGCCGCCCAGCATCTTCGCCCAATGTGCGGGGTCGCGGCGCACGGTGAAATCCAGCGTCGGTTCCTCCAGATGGGCGATGGCGATCTGCGTCGCCTGTCGCACGCCATAGGCCTTGACCCAGCTCTGCCACAGCCAGTCGGGGAGCGAGATGGCGCCGGTGAAATTGCCGTTGCCCGGCGCGAACTGGCGGAACAGGTCCGCCTCGCGCGCGATGCGCCGCAGCACCGCGTTGACCAGGCCCTTGTAGCCGGCTTCGCCGCCGCGCTTGCCGGCCAGGGTCACCATGGTGTCGACCGCGGCATGGGCGGGGGTCTTCAGGAACAGGGTCTGCGCGGTGCCGAGGCGCAGGATGTTGCGGATGGCGGCGGCGCGGGCGGGGAGCGGCTTTTCCAGGCATTGCGCCAGAACGTGGTCGATCTGGCCCAGATGGCGTAGCGTGCAGGTGACCAGCGCACGGACGAATTGCCGGTCGCGGTTGACCAGGCGGCCAAGGTCGGCATGCTCGTTGAAGGCCTCGTCGAGCGGCTTCCGCTTCTTCAGCACCGCTTCCAGCAGCTCCAGCGCCACCGCGCGGGCGGACAGCACCAGGGCGCCGGATTCGCTCTTCTCCGGCGGCTTCGGCTTGTCGGCTGCGGCAGGCTCCCGTCCCATGCGGCGCGTTATGCCCGATTGGGGCGGGCGTGTCCAAGGGGCTTTCCCGAGCCATCGCCACCGGGCCGCTGCGGCAGCAGCGAGCCCGGTGATCCAGGTTTCCCTGACTGCCGGGCCGGCCCGGCAACGATGAGGGCGGGGATTAGGGCGGGCTACATCTTCTTCGTGTCCTCAAGGAAGAAGCGGCCGAGCGGGTTCTGGTAGAAGGCGTCGACATGCTTGCCGCAGGCATTGCGGTAGGGGCTGTAATAGAGGTCGATCCAGTTCACATCCTCCTTCGCCATCTTCTGCAGATCGACGTACATCTGCTCGCGCTTCACCGGATCGAACTCGACGCGCGCCTTGGCCACCAGGTCTTTCACCGCGTCGTTCTTGTAGCGGGTCATGTAGTTCATGTTGGCGTCATGGCCGAGGACGAAGGTGGTCTTTTGGTCGGGGTCGATGATGTCGTTAGTCCAGTAGTTGACCGAGATGTCGTAGTTGCCGGCGACCAGCTCGTCCCAGCCGGCGGCCGGGTCGATCTTCACGATGTTGATGTTTATGCCCGCCTGCGCGGCCTGCTGCTGGATCAGCACGGCGATCTGCTCGTCCACCTCGTTGCCGGCCTCGACGTTGTATTGCAGTGTCATCCCGGCCGCGCCCGCCGCCTCCAGCATCTCCTTGGCCTTGGCCGGGTCGTAGGGCCGCTTCAGGTTGTCGGCGTAGTAATAGAGGGCGCCCGCCGGGATGTAGGAATTGGCGACCGTGCCGACGCCGAAGGTGACAGTGTCGACGATGGACTGCTCGTCGATCGCCATGTCGAGGGCCTGGCGCACCTCCTTCTTGTCCAGCGGCGGGTGCTCGTGGTTGATCAGCAGGTGATCCTCGCGGGTGGAAGGATCGAGCAGCACGTTGAGCTTGGGGTCCTGCTTCAGCTCGGCGATGCGGGAGAATGGTATGAAGATGCCGCAATCGAGCTCGCCCGCCTGCAGCTTCAGCACGCGGGTGTTGTCGTCGGGCACGGAAATCCATTCGACGCCATCGAGCTGCACGCGGGCTGCTTCCCAGAAGTTCGGGTTGCGCTCAAGGACCACCTTGTCGCCGCGCCGCCATTCCTTCATCACGAATGCGCCGGAAGAGACCGGATGGTCGGACACGCCGGCCTCGTCCGCCTCCACCGCCTTCCGGGACAGGATGGAGATGCCGGGCATGGCGAGGGTCGACAGGAACGGGGCCGTCGGCTGCTTCAGCGTCACGACCAGGGTCTTGTCGTCGGTGGCAGCGGCATCGTTGATCACGCTGTAGGTATCTCGCCACAGCGATTCGGGGTGATCGCGGATGCGGAGCAGGTTCCAGGCGGCGTCGCCGGCGGTGATAGGCGTGCCGTCGGAGAATTTCGCCTCGCGCAGCTTGAAGGTGTAGGTCTTCTGGTCGTCGGACACGGTCCAGCTCTCGGCGAGGCCCGGCTCCAACTTAGTGCCGGTCTTGTCGACGCGCACCAGCACGTCATACATGTTGGAGAAGACCCAGAAGTCGACGTTCTGCGCCGACTTGATCGGGTCCATGGTGGTGCCGTCCTCGCGCCGCCCGATGGTGAGCACGCCCTCCGCCGCCGCCGCGGCGATGTCACCAGCGAGCACGGCCAGCGCCCCGGCCAGAATCAGTCCGTATTTCAGCTTCGATTTCATGGGTCCTCTCCCTGTTGAGTCATTGGTGGCAGGTCGAAATGGCAGGCGACCCGGATATCGCCCGTTCTCCGCAGTTCCGGCACGACGCCGCGCGCGCAAATCTCTTGCGCGTGCGGGCAGCGCGGATGGAAGGGGCAGCCAGCCGGCAAATCGAGCGGACTCGGAGGTTCGCCGCGCAATTGCGCCGGAGCGAGGGCGCGGTCGGGGTCGATGTCCGGCACGGCGGCCAGCAAGGCGCGGGTGTATGGATGCCTTGGCGCCGCGAAGACATCTTCCGTGAGCCCAATCTCGACAATGCGCCCGAGATACATGACCGCGACGCGGCGGCAGAGATGCCGCACCACGCCGAGATCGTGCGAGATGAAGACAAGCGACAGACTCATGCGCCGCTGCAGCTCCATCAACAAGTTCAGGATCTGCGCCTGGATCGAGACGTCGAGCGCCGCGACGCATTCATCGGCGATGATCAGGCTGGGCTCGATGGCGAGCGCACGGGCAATACCGACCCGCTGGCACTGGCCGCCGCTCAACTGGTGCGGCTTGCGCCGGGCGAGTTCCGGGGACAATCCCACGAGGCGTAGCAGCTCGGCCACGCGCGCCGCGATCGCGTCGGGCGCGGCCTTGCCGTGCACCCGCAGAACCTCGGCAATCGCCTCGCCGATGTCGAGCTTCGGGTTGAGCGACGCGTAGGGGTCCTGGAAGATCATGGCGGCCCGCGCCCGCAGGCGGGCGATCGAGGTTCTGTCGCGCGGGGCGACCGGATCGCCCGCGAATCGCACCTCGCCGCCCTGGGTTTCGACCAGGCCGAGAATAGCGCGGCCGAGCGTGCTCTTGCCGCAGCCGGATTCGCCGACGATGCCGATCGTCTCGCCCGGCGCGACCGACAGGCTGACACGGTTGACAGCATTGACATAGCGCGCGCCGAAGCCGGGCACGTTCAATCCGGGCAGGTCGATGCCGCCGGCACGGAACCGCACCTCCAGGTCGCGCACCTGCAACAGGGGTGCGGCCGCGGTCATCAGGCGGCCCTCGGCGGGGCGGCGAAGTGGCAGGCGGCGAGGCGCTTGCCGCCGGCCGGCAGCAGGGCCGGCCGTTCGCGGCAAATCCCGGCGGCGCGCGGGCAGCGCGGATGGAAGCGGCAGCCCTCCGGAAAGACGCCGGCCAACGGCGGCTGGCCCGGAATCGCCGGCAGCTGCGCGGCGGGCGCGGCTGATCCCGGCTGGCACTTCAGCAGCGCCTCGGTGTAGGGATGGGCCGGCGCCCGCAGCAGGTCGCGCTTCGGGCCGCGCTCCATCACCCGACCAGCATACATGACCGCTAGCGAATCGCAGGTCTGCGCCACCACCCCGAGATTGTGGGTCACCAGAATGATGGCGAGGCCGAGCCGGTCGCGCAGGTCGAGCAGCAGGCGCAGCACCTGCGCCTGCACGGTGACGTCCAGTGCCGTGGTCGGCTCGTCGGCGATCAGCAGCCGGGGCCGGCAGGCCAGCGCCACGGCGATCATGGCGCGCTGGCGCATCCCGCCGGAGAATTCGTGCGGGAAGGCGGAAATGCGGCCCGCCGGATCCGGGATGCCGACCTGGCGGAGCAGGTCGATGGCGCGCTTGCGGGCATCCGCCCGCGAGGCGCCCTCGTGATAGCGCACGCTCTCGGCGATCTGGTCGCCGATCCGCATGACGGGATCGAGATGCGAGTTCGGATTCTGGAAGATCATGCCGACCTCCACCCCGCGCACCTTGCGCATCGCGGCCTCGCTCAGCGGCACGAGGTCGCGGCCGTTGAGCGCGACGCTGCCCCGCGTGATGCGTAACTGGCCCTCGGGCAGAAGGCGCATCAGCGCGCGGCAGGTGATCGTCTTGCCCGAGCCGCTTTCGCCGACCAGGCCCAGCACTTCGCCCTCGGACAGGTCGAGATCGATGTCCTCGACCAGCAGGTGGCGGCCGGCGGCGATCGCCAGGTCGCGGACGGCAAGCAGGCTCATGGCTGCCTCAGCCCGAAGCGCTCGGCCAGCCCGTCCGCGAGCAGGCTGAAGCCGAAGGCCATCAGGACGATGGCGAGGCCCGGGAAGGTGGTGATCCACCAGGCGGTGGTGATGAAGTTCTGCCCCTCCGCGATCATCACGCCCCATTCGGCGGTCGGCGGCTGCACGCCAAGGCCCAGATACGAGATGGAGGAGCCAGCCAGGACCACCAGCACGACGTCCGACATCGAGAAGACGATGGAGCCGGCGATGCAATTCGGCAGGATGTGGCGGAACAGAATGCGAAGGCGGCCGAAGCCGAGCGAGCGCGCCGCCAGCACGAAATCACTGGTCTTCAGCACCAGCACCTGCGCCCGCACCAGCCGCGCATAGGAGACCCAGCCCACCAGGGCGAGCGCGATGTAGAAGCTGGTCAGCCCCGGCTGCAGGATGGCGATGATGGCCAGCATCAGCACCAGGAACGGAAAGGCCAGGACGACGTCGAGAATCCGCATCAGCAGGATGTCGACCCAGCCGCCGGCATAACCGGCGACGGCGCCAAGCGTGGTGCCGATGAGGAAGGGGAACAGGACGCCGAGAATGCCCATCTGCAGGTCGATGCGCGCCCCGTAGATGACGCGGGACAGGATGTCGCGGCCGAAATTGTCGGTGCCCAGCGGATGCGACAGGCCCGGGCCCAGCAGCTTCTCCGGCAGGTTGTGCGCGATCGGGTCATAGGGTGCGATCCAGGGCGCGAAGACCGCGATCAACGCCCAGCCGAGGATGATGGCGCCACCTAGGACCAGGTTGAGGTTGGCGTGGCCGAGGCCCAGCGTCGCGAAGCCGCGGCCGAGCCAGTTGCCGCGCGAGAGGGCTTCCGCGCTCATAGCTTCACCCGCGGATCCGCCGCAACCGTGAGCAGGTCGGCGACAAAATTCAACAACACGGTGGCACAGGCGAAGACCAGGGTGACGCCCTGCACCACCATGTAGTCGCGGGTAAAGATGGCGCGTACCAGCAATTGTCCCATGCCGGGCAGCGAGAAGACCGTCTCCACCACCACGCTGCCGCCGATCAGCCAGCCCACGTTGATGGCGAGCAGGTTGATGGTGGGGATGAGCGAGTTGGGCAGCACGTGGCGGCGGAACACCCAGCTTTCCGGCAGGCCCTTGGCCCGCGCCGCGGTGGCATGGTCGGAGGCCAGTTCCGCGATCATGCTGGCGCGCAGGTTGCGCGTCACGATCGCCGAGAGGGCCAGCGCCACCGTCAGGCACGGCAGCACCATGTGGTGCAGCATGGTGAGCGCATCCTCGCCGAACCCGGCGACCGGGAACAGGCCGAGCTTCACGCTGAACAGGATGATCAGCATGATGCCGAGCCAGAAGGCGGGGAAGCCCAGCCCGGCCGTCGTGAAGCCGCGAATGGCGTGGTCGGCCGCCGTGCCGCGCTTCAGCGCGGCGAGACTGGCCAGCGGCACCGCGATGAGTAGGGTCAGCAGCACGCTGCCAACGACCAGCAGAAAAGTGGGAAGCACGCGTTCGGCGATCAGTGGCAGGACGGGCATCTTGTAGAGCAGGGAATGGCCCATCTCGCCCCGCGTCAGGTTTTCCAGGAAATGGAGGTATTGCACTGGCAGGGATTCATCGAGGCCGTATTGCGCGCGAATGCGCGCCACCGCCTCCGGTGTCGATTTGGTGCCGAGCAGCAGTCGCACCGGGTCGCCCGGGATCGACTTCACCAGGAAGAAGGACAGGATGCTGATCCCGAACAGCACCGGAATGAGCTGCAACGGCCGCGTCAGCACGAAGGCGTAGCGGTGCATCGGGCTATGCGCGCGGCGATGTCCGCCGGTGCCGGGAACGGGGCAGGGCGGAGTGGCGGTATTGGGCGATGATGGTTCGGCGCCGCGCGGCGGCCGGCCCCCGGCCGACCCCCTCGCGTCGCGGGCCGGGGGAAGGAATCGCGGTGAATGCTGTTCGGGTCTTCAACTCACCCCCGATGCCGGCCCAGGAAGTCCAGCAGCGCGGGATAATAGGCGTGCGGTTCCTCGTAGAACGGCATGTGCGAGGAGTTGGGGAACACCTTAAGCTCCGCGTTCGGCAGATGGAGCTTCATGCGTAGCGCGCAGGCCGGCGTCAGCTCGTCATGCTGGCCGCAGGTGATGAGCGTCGGGACCTTGATCCTGTGCAGGTCGGGAACGCGGTTCCAGTCCTTCAGGTTTCCGGTGTAGAGGAACTCGTTCGGCCCCTGGATCGTCGTGTAGGGGCCCATGTTCCAGTCGTCGAGCGAGCGCTTCACCGGCGCCGGCCATTCCTCCAGCCGGCAGACATGGCGATAGTTGAGGAGCGTGATCGCCGCCATGTATTCCGGATGCTGGATGGTGCCCTGCGCCTCATGCCGCTGCATCATCGCCACCGTCTCCGGCCCGAGCGCCGAGCGCAGCCGCTCAAGTTCCGCGATCAGGTGCGGCATGTCGGCGACTGTGTCTTCCAGCAGCAGCGTCTTCAGCTTGTCGCCATGATGCAGCGCATATTCGATGGCGAGCCAGCCGCCCCAGGAATGGCCGAGCAGATGCACCTTGCCCAGATCGAGGGCGGTGCGGATCGTCTCGACCTCCTCGACGTAGCGGCTGATGGTCCACAGCGACGCATCGGTCGGCCGGTCCGATTTGCCGGTGCCGAGTTGGTCGAAGGTGACGACGCGATATCCGTGATCGGCGAGGAAGGAATGCGCCTCGCGCAGATAGTCGCAGGGGAGGCCGGGGCCGCCGTTCAGCAGCAGGACGACGTCGCCGCCGCCGCCGAAGCTGTAGGTCACCACACGGTACTGGCCGACCGCCACCTGCTCGGTGCGATCGGGCGCGCGCTCACCCCACATTGCACTTCCCTGTCTGATCGAATCGGCCGGAGCCTGACGATCAATTGGTATTGTTATCCAATACTTATTATCGCAACATGCTATACGAACGAATCGGGGCTGACAATCGGCCGCGGCCAAAAACAAGAAGTCGCCTGGGAAGGAATCGCGCATGGGAACCGCCCGGCGCCGGATCGGCGAGGCGTTGCCGCCGCTTCACGCGGCCATTGATGGGGTGCAGCCCGACGAGGCCGCACAGGACCGCGGCGCACTCTTCGTTGGCTCGCTGGAAAAGGGCCTGCGGGTCCTCAGCGCCTTTCGCGGCGGCGAATCCGACCTCGGGTTGAGCGACATCTGCCGGATCACCAACCTCGACAAGAGTTCGGCGCAGCGCTGCACCCACACGCTGGTGGCTCTCGGCTACCTCGAGAAGGATACGCGGACACGCCGCTACCATCCCTCGGCGCGCGTGCTGGACTGGACGGTCGCCTATATGCGCTCGGATCACCTGATCCAGGTGGCCGGCCCGCATCTGGTCAACCTGCATGACGAGACCCGCCAGGCGGTGAACCTCAGCCGTCTGGTCGATACCGACGTCATCTACGTGATCCGCATCCCGGCCCGCCGGGCCCGGCTCCTCAGCCCGATCGTCGGCGAGCGGGTGCCCGCCTTCTGCACCGCCAGTGGCCGCGCCATCCTTTCCGGCCGCTCGGCCGAGGAGGTCGCCGCTGTGCTCGACCGCTCCAGCCTGCAGCCTTTCACCGAGGGCACCATCTGCGACCGCAAGACGATCCTGACCAGGATCGCCGCGGCGCGCCGTACCGGCTACACCATCGCGGAGGAGGAATGCCTGCCGGGCGAACTGACCATCGCGGCGCCGATTCTCGATGCCGAGGGACGCTCCATCGCCGGGCTCAACATGTCCATGACGACGCGGGACTGGACAGTGGAACGCATGCGCGCCGAACTTGCGCCGGCACTGCTGCGCACCGCCGCGCTGCTCTCGAACCTGCAGGGTTATCGCAGTTCCGCGGCCTGACGCCTCAACCCCAGGGGCCGCGCGGCGTGCTCCTCGGGATGGTCGAGCGGCGGGTCGGCGTGGCGCGCGGCGCAGGGGAAAATTCCTGCCCCATGCTGCCCGCTTCCCCCATCGTGTTTTCCAGGGCCAGCAGGCGCTCGATGCGGTTCTGCGTCGCCGGATGGGTCGAGAACAGCGAATCCGCGCCGCGGCCATGCAGCGGGTTGATGATGAAGAGATGCGCTGTGGCCGGATTGGATTCCGCCGCCTCGTTCGGGATCTGCGCCGCGCCATTTGAAATCTTCGCCAGAGCACTCGCCAAGGAGCGCGGCCGGCCGCTGATCGCGGCGCCGATGCGATCGGCCTCGTATTCGCGCGAGCGCGAGATGGCGAACTGCACCAGCATCGCGGCCAAGGGCGCCAGCAGCATGACCAGCAGCGCGCCGATCCCGCCCAGCGGGCTCTCGCGGTCGCGGCTGCCGCCGAAGAAGAAGGCGAAATTGGCCAGCATGCCGATGGCGCCGGCCAGCACCGCGGTGATGGTCATGGTGAGCGAGTCGCGGTTCTTCACATGCGCCAGCTCATGCGCCATGACGCCGGCGATCTCGTCGCGGTTCAGCATCTGCAGCAGGCCGGTGGTGGCGGCCACCGCCGCGTTCTCCGGGTTGCGGCCGGTGGCGAAGGCGTTCGGCTGCGGGTTGTCGATGATATAGACCTTCGGCATGGGCAGCTGTGCGCGCTCCGCCAGCTCCGCCACCAGGTCATGGAATTCCGGCGCGCTCGCGCGGTCGACCGGGCGCGCGCCATACATGCGCAGCACCAGCTTGTCGGCGTTCCAATAGGCGAAGAGGTTCATGGCGCAGGCGATGACGAAGGCCAGCACCATGCCCTGCTGGCCGCCGATCAGGAAGCCGGCCGCCAGGAACAGACCCGTCAAAGCTGCCAGCAGCAAAGCGGTCCGCATGTAAGCCATCTGTCGTGGCCCCTCCTTAGGGCCGAAAATGTCCTGCTTGAGACCTCCCAACAAATGGTCCGGTGCGGCCGGCAATCAAGATGCGCGTGGCGCCGCAAAATCCTTGGGCTGCAACACCAAGTGCGGCATCCCGCGCCTTAGCATGGCGCTGGTTCCATCCCGGATGCATAAATATTTGCACGACCTGCTTGACATTTCTCGCCCTGTGCATAAATATTTAAGCAGTAAGGAGTGAGGATGCCCAGTTTCTCCAGCAAGGAACTGATCAGGATGTTGGAGGCCGACGGATGGTTGCTTGTCCGCGTCAGGGGAAGTCACCATCACTTTCGGCACCCCGCAAAGGCCGGCACCGTTACGGTCCCGCATCCGACCAAGGACATGAAGAAGGGCACTCTGCGAGCGATACTCAAACAGGCCGGGCTGAAATGATGTCCGATCTTGCCTCTCAAACAGGAGAACGTCATGAGGCACTACATCGCGGTTCTGATCCCGGAGCAGGAAGGCTGGTCCGTTCTGTTTCCCGATCTTCCTGGCTGTGCAACCCAGGGCGATACGCTGGACGAGGCGATGGACATGGCGGTCGATGCACTGGCAGGCCACATCGCGGTGATGCGTGAGTTCGGTGACAAGGTCCCGGCGGCGCGCAGCCTGGACGAAGTGAAGGCCGACAAGGCTTGGTGCGAGGAGAACGAGGTCGTATGGGGAAAGGCCATGGCGGCTCCGATCATGGTCAGGCCACCGCTGGGCAAGCCCGAGCGCGTCACCATCAGCATGGACTCAAATGTCCTGCGAGCGCTCGATACGTTCGCGCGCAAGCGCGGCCAAACGCGGTCTTCGGTTCTCACCGCTGCGGCGGAAATCCTGCTGGGGCATCCGGTTGAAGACATGCGGGATGAGAGCCTGGAGGTGATTGCCGGTGATCTGATCGAGGGCGGTTCACGCGGCGCGCCCAAGAAGGCCGTGCGCGGAAAGGCGTTTTCGTCAAAGGCGGCCTCCGAGGCCGGCCGCGGGACCGATCCTGGCGAAATCAAACTGCGTCGGCACCGGAAAACTGGCGACCGGTCGCTCGATTTGCAGGCTCGCACCAAGAAGGCCTGATACCGCGAGACTATGTCCGATCCAGGAAGTCGGGTATAAAAGGTACTACTCATGGCTGCGTCACCCCGCGATTCCAAGCTGGCCGATCCGACATCTGCAACCGACCCGGCTGCGCAAACGCCCGCGCCGGCATCGTCCGCCGCCGGCAACCGGCCGCGCGAAATCGGCGGTCCGCAAGGGCCGGAGCCGACGCGCTACGGCGATTGGGAGCGCAACGGGCGGGTTAGCGATTTCTGAAGGGGCCCGCGGCATGGTGGGGGGAAACGTGGCGCAAAGGGCACGACGGCGCGCAAAGCAGGGCGCGAAGCAGCGTATCGGCCCCTCTCACCCCAACGTGATTCGCGGAAACCGACGGGCAATTCCTAAATTCACCTGATGAATTCCTGGGCACATAAATTCCTGTTGGCGATCGGCGCCGTCGCGCTCGCACTCGGCGCGCTGGCCGCGCCCGCCGCGGCACAGAGCCTGACCGGGGAGACGCCTTCCGGCGGATCGAGCTTCACGCAGCCTTTCGCGCCCTCGCTGCCTTCGGATGGCAGCGCTGCCGGTACGCCGGCGCCGGCGACGACCTACGCGCCGGTCGTGCTGACCACCATGCCGGCGCCGATCGTGGTCGAGCTGTTCACCTCGGAAGGCTGCTCCTCCTGCCCGCCGGCCGATGCGCTGCTGGGCGAACTCATGCAGCGGCAATACGTGCTGCCGCTCTCCTTCCACGTCGATTACTGGGACTATATCGGCTGGAAGGACCGCTTCGGCGACGCCAAGTTCACCCGCCGGCAATACGCCTATGCCGCGGCCCAGGGCAGCTCGATGGTCTACACGCCGCAGATGATCGTGGCCGGCGCCATCGACGTGGTCGGGTCCGACCGCCAGGCGGTCGAGAAGGCGCTGAAGCAGGCCTATACCCGCAACGCCATGTACCGCGTCCACGTGATGCGCGAGGATGACGGCAAGGTGGTAGCGCAGTTCCCCGAGGCGCCCATCGGCGTGCCGGCGACCATCTGGCTGGTCACCTACCAGAAGACCGCCGAGAGCCATGTGAAATCGGGCGAGAATGCCGGCAAGAAGCTGCTGACCTACAACGTGGTGCGCTCGCTGCAGAAGATCGGCATGTGGACCGGCGCGGCGACCGAGATCGAGCTCAAGCTCGACGAACAGGCCAAGGCGGCCGGTCCGGATGCCTGCGCCATCATCGCCAACCAGGCCGAGCACGGCCCGATCGTGGCGGCGGCGGGATTCAGGTTCGAGAACGCCTGGTAGATAGCGCTTCCCACCTGTGCGGCTGAAATCGTAGATTCCGCCGCACCATGACCCAGATTCCCTATCTCGATTCCGTCCAGCTCGACCGCCTGCTCGATTATCCGTCCCTCGTCGACGCGCTCCGCGACGGCTTCGCCGCCGATTGGACCGTGCCGGTGCGGCACCATTATTCGATCCCGATGAAGGGAGAGCCGGACCAGACCCTGCTGCTGATGCCGGCCTGGGATGCCGGCCAGGCGATCGGCATGAAGCTCGCCACCATCACGCCCGGCAATGGCGCGCGCGGCCTGCCGGCGGTGAACGCCGTCTATCTGCTGGTCGACGGCCCGACCGGCCAGCCGAGGGCGCTGATGGACGGCGCCTGCCTCACCGTGCGGCGCACCGCCGCCGCCTCGGCGCTCGCCGCGCGCTATCTCGCGCGCAAGGATGCTTCGGTCATGCTGATGGTGGGGGCGGGCGCCTTGTGCCGGCCCTTCGTCGAGGCGCATCTGTCGCAGCGCCCGATCAAGCGGGTGCTGCTGTGGGCGCGCAAGGCGGCGCAGCGCGACGCCAAGGCCAAGGAACTCGCCGCCCTCGGCCTGCCGGTCGAGCCGGTGGCCGATCTGGAAGTGGCGGCGCGACACGCGGACCTCATCACCTGCGCGACCTTGAGCACCACGCCGCTGATCAAGGGCGCCTGGCTGAAACCCGGCGCGCATCTCGATCTGGTCGGCGCCTTCACCCCGGAAATGCGCGAAAGCGACGACGCGGCGGTGACGCGCGCGTCGCTCTTCTGCGACACCCGTGCGGGCGCCTTGAAAGAGGGCGGCGACCTGGTGATCCCGCTGAAGGCCGGCCTCATCACCGAAGCCTCGGTGAAAGCCGATTTGGCTGACCTGGCGCGCGGCAAGCACCAGGGCCGGACGAGTGACCAGGAGATCACGCTCTTCAAGTCGGTCGGCACGGCGGTCGAGGACTTCGCCGCCGCGCGGCTGGCCATGGCGAAGATCGGCCACGCCTAGGCGCGATACCGCCGGGCTGCCTCACCATAGAAGATCGGCATTGGCGCACTTCGCGCCTGCTTCCGACACTGCCGGCGTCACGGCTGCGCGATCGGGTTGGGGAGCAAAACGCAAATGTACGACATGAAGAACATGGCGCGGCTGGCCGAGGTGGAACGCGCCGCGCCGGCGGCGATGGCCGCCTTCCACGCCTTCGGTGACGCGGTCTTTGCCGACGGCGCCTTGTCGCGCAAGACGAAGGAACTGATCGCGGTGGCCGTCGCGCTGGCGACGCAATGCCCCTATTGCATCGAGTTTCACAGCCGCGACGCGCGCAAGGCGGGCGCCGGCGATGCAGAGCTGGCCGAGGCGGCGCTGGTTGCCGCCGCGATCAAGGCCGGCGGCGCCGTCACCCATGCGGCGCACCTGTTCAAACTCCTCCGGCCGAATGCGGGGGTTGCCGCGAAATGATCTAGGAGATGGTCGTAAATGGCGCGGTGACTACCGTGTCCAGCCCTAGGGCGTCGCACAACAGCAAGCCGCGCGTGAAATTGAAGGATGAGGGATCCACCCCCTCTTCCAGCACAACGCCGAGAATCCGCCAGCCGCGGCACTTTCTGAGGAGCTGTGTCGATGTCGCAAGGTCCGCATGGCGAAGTGAGGTTGAGTAGTAGACTCGGCCATCATATAGGACATGTGCTTCGCGCCGCAGAGATGTATCGCCCGGTTGCGATAGACCAGCTTCGCAAACGAGCGTGCCTGCTGCGAAAGCTTGTTCGGCAAGTATCCAGGATGACACGTCGGCAAGAAGATCCGCACGCTCCACCCATAGCAGCCCGCGCACGGACATCTCATTGCCGGTCGATAGGTACAGAGACTGATGGGGCGCCGGAATTTCGGTGAGGCCTTGGGGGAGGAACACCTGGGCAGCGGCAATATCAACGCGCGCCGACGGAGCCATCAAGTGAATCTCCCTAGCCCATGCGATCCTTTCGGCGAGGTGCGCCTGCCAATCCGAAGCGACGGGGAGGGGTCTACGCTCGCCCTTCACGGCTGGTAGAGCCGCGCCTACTGCGCCACGTCGTAGCCGGCATCCTCGATGGCGGCGACGGCGCGCTTGCGGTCGATGGAATCGGCGATGGCGACTTCGCCCTTGGCGAGGTCGATCTCGACCGGCGTGCCGGCGGC